>JAOAPG010000397.1 GCA_025462785.1 Acidobacteriaceae bacterium | reverse complement strand
GCAATGGGCATGCCGCCGGGCGTGTATTTTACCTCGGGGTCTTTGGCGAGATTGCCGATGTGAATGACTGTATTGATGCTTGTTGCTGCCTTGATTGGTGCTCCTTCTGCCCCGGAAAAGTGAAACTAGTGAGGGCTGAAAAATGTGATTTTATCAATAGACGATGACTGGACGGCACTATATCAGAAACGCGCGCCGGAGTCTGTGAGTCTCAGGCCGTTGCATTCCTGTGGCTCAGATCATGCCGCAGGTTTGGTACTGCGTCGATTTACCATGACAAACGATAAGCTAAACATAATCAAGGTAAACAGAAACAGCGTCGCTAACGACGAAGCCAACGGAGCAACCGCCGGACTAGCCGGATAGAGCAGAATCCGAAGCGCCTCCACTCCATAGGTGAGCGGATTAATCCGCATAAGCAGCCGCATCCAGCCGGAAGCTCCCGCTAGAGGAAACATTGCCCCGGAAAGCAGCCACAGCGGGATCAAAAATAAATTGATAATGCCGTGGAAGGCTTGGGTTGAATCCATCGGCCATGCTATTGCAAATCCCAGTGCCGTCAGCGCAAATGAGACCAAGAAGATAGTCAGAGCGATAAGCAGAAAGTCGACCACTCCCATGTGCACGCCGACCAATGGAGCAAAGGCCAAGAAGATCAGTCCTTGGATCGTTGCTAGAGTTGTTCCGCCTAGCACTTTTCCCAATACAATCGCCGAGCGGGAAACGGGAGCTACCAGAACAGAAAGCAGGAAGCCTTCTTTGCGATCCTCAATTACCGACATCATGGTGAAGATCGACGTGAACAACACGATCATGATGAGCGCGCCGGGATAGAAGTAGCTGAGATATTGCTGCCCACTGGCGCCGCCGGTTCGGAATGAAGAACCAAAGCCCGAGCCGATGACTACCCAAAATAAAAGTGGAGAGGCAATCACGCCGACCACACGGGCTTTCTGACGGTAGAAGCGGACAATTTCGCGCCACCATAAGGTAAACGCGGGAAGCATCACGCCAGTGGAGATAGAAGCGGGTGTTGCCGGGAAGGTCGCAGTTTGTGTTGCCATGATTTTATGGTTGCCTATTCCTTTTCTTCGTTGCGCTCCGTCCAGAATCTATGGCCCGTTCTCCGGATGAACACGTCTTCCAGGCTCGGCTTACTTACCGAGATTGCTTCTATGTCTCCCGGAAAAGCTTCTACCACATCTGTAATAAAGCGATGACCGTTCTCACGTTCCAGACGCACTTGATTCTCAACCATCTTTACATCGATGTGGTAGCGAATGCGAATTCGTTCGGCGAGCGATTCTGCATTTTTCGCATCCAGCACAATCACGTCCCCCCCGATTTCATGCTTCAGATCAGTCGGAGTACCTAGCGCCACTAGTTTTCCTTCATTGAGAAATGCAAGCCGATCGCAGCGCTCGGCCTCTTCCATCAAATGCGTGGTAACGAGCACCGTCACTTTTTCTTCATCGCGGAGAATCTGAAGATAACGCCAGAGATCTATGCGGGCTCCCGGATCGAGGCCGGTAGTGGGCTCATCGAGCAATAGAACCGATGGATGATGAAGCAATCCTTTCGCAAGTTCCAGGCGCCGCTGCATTCCGCCTGAGAACGTCTCCACTTTTTCATTTGCACGGTCCGACAATCCCACGCGATCCAGCATTTCCGAAATGCGAGCCTTTAGCGCCTTCCCCTGTAGTCCGTAGAGGTGGCCTTGATGCATCAGGTTTTCCGCGGCGGTAAGTTTCACATCGATGCTCTGCGCCTGGAACACAACTCCGATCTGTCTGCGAAGACTATTCGGATCCTTCGCTGCATCATGTCCGAGAATCACGGCGCGCCCTCCGCTTGGAACCATGAGCGTAGACAAAATGCGGAACATCGTCGTTTTACCACTGCCGTTGGGACCCAGCAATCCGAACAACTCTGCATGACGTACGTCGAACGACACGCCATTGAGGGCGGCGCGCCCGTCATATTGGTGGGCCAGGTTTTCGACCGAGATTACAGAAGGCGTGCGGACCTCTGGGTCAGCATCAGGTCCGGCCACAGCGTATGCGGATGAATTAAGGGTCACAGGCTATTTTACGACGAGAGTGGGTCCAGCATCACCAAGGCAAACAAAAGAGGTAGATAGATTACCTTGCCTGTAAGACGGGTAATTGTACTCAAGCGGTGACCGGCTTTCGCGATGCGCGTTCCTGTGCTGAACCCGTTCGTTCTTTTGCTGGAGAGGGAACGTGACGCCAAACTTGTATGGTCAGAATGACGGTTGAGGCCAAAAGCAGAGCTCCCGTGACAACGTGGGTAACGGTTGAGATCACCATGGGGAATCCGGGTTGAGCTGCATCTCTACCCCATTCGACCCGAGTCATGAATGCCAGAAATCCCAGGCATAGTTGGGTGATAAGCAGCGACAACATCGCGATCGCCGGCCGTCGAATGGCGTCGAGCTTGGGATACTGGGTCAGCGCACGAATTGTTGTCCACGCAATGATTGTTGCAACTAGTGGAGCATTGAGCACGTGTGGCAGCCAGCTCATGCCATGATGGCGGAACATCGCTCCCAAAATAAGTTGGGCGTAAAGGATGAAGATTGAGAAGAATGCCAATGTGAGAAGGCGCGGATGATGGCTGTCGAATTCAAGACCGGCCACTTCTTCAGCCGGGCGTTCTTCAACCCATGCGCGTCCGGTGAAGACCGCTATTGCGCATGCTATACAGAAGAATGTCTGTCCTATGGCGGCGTGAGCGGACGAGATGGCCGGGGGCAAAAACTTCAGCACCGTCAATCCACCTAGAATTCCTTGCGCGATAATTGTCCCCAGCGCGCCCAAAGCTAAAGCTTTCATCCAACGGCGACGGTCGGACATCCATGTCCATACGGCTATCGCAATCGTCAGTGTTCCGATAAACTCGGCGATCATGCGATGGCTGTGTTCGTAAACAATGCCGCCCGTCCAGGGGGGCAACTTGTAGTAAGAACCGTAAGACGTTGGCCAATCAGGAACGGAAAGTCCAGCATCGTTGCTGGTCACCAGCGCTCCGGCGATGAGGAGGAAGAACGTGGCACATGCCACGAACACAGCAAATCGATGATGGGCGTGATTGTACGGTGTCGAAACGGCTTCCACTAAAGCTCCTTAATTTGGGGTGAAGGTGAACCGATTGGACAACCGACAGTGGCTATCCCAAAGCTGATTATAGGCGGTCGGAGCGCGTCGAAGCACCCACAAATAATAGGATTTTTAGAAAATCTAGCTACGGACACGAGGTTTGGAACGGTGTTGGGCGGTTTGGAAGCCGGGCTTAGAACGAGTTTCACGGCATTCGAAGTCTGCGCTTTGGTTTTTGCAAGAGGTTACCTTCGTAAAGGGTCGTTAACTCCGTTTTAACCTGTGCGAGATTCTCAACTGATACGCTGCTTGCGCAAAGGAAGGAAATTAATTTCCGTATGCAGGCTCTGCTTCTGGTTTCTATTCTCTTCTTTAGTTTTCCACTTTTCTCGCAAACAACGCGCATTGGCGGCTCCGACACCCTGATTTACCTCGGCCAGCGTTTTGCTGAACAATACGGGGCGAAACACGCTAATTCCCACATTTTTGTACTAGGCGGGGGCACCGACAAATCTGAAGAACTCGACATTGTACAAACCGAGGGTTCCGGAGCTACAGGCAAACATGTGGCATTTCCGGTTGCTATTCAGTCGATTGTGCTTTACGTGAACAAGTCGAATCCGGTTCGAGAGCTTTCAATCGCGGAAGTCCGCAAAATCTTTCTTGGCCAGATCACAAACTGGAAAGAGTTGGGAGGGCCCGACCGTAAGATAAATCTGTTCGCCGGCGAAAGCACGACGGGTACTTTGGCTTTCTTCCAACAGTACATTCTGCACGGCGAAGAGCCCTATCCATTTGAGGGAAAGAGCAACACTCATGCCCTTCTGGAAGTGATCGCTGCTGATCCTGCCGCAATTGGATACGGAACTCTGGACGCGAACCCGGCAGTGCGTGCACTGAAGATCAAATCAGGGCTGACTTCCTTAGCAGTAGAACCGACAAATGCGAACATCCGTTCGCGCGAGTATCCGATCACACGGCACATCTATTGGGCTATCAGCCCCAATCCGTCGCGCGAGTTAAAGGATTTTTGCGGATGGGCATTATCGTCGGAGGGACAGTTGATCGTCGAGGGAGCTGGTTTTGAGCCAGTGCTGCCTAAGGAGCGCAGCGCGGGTTTGACAAGGCTAGGCCTGAAGGAGGCACCGGGGGTAATGGCATCGGCACGCTAAGGCGCGAAGCCACAAGAAGAGTAAAAGGGGATTGATCGCGGTCCATCACAAATGACCTCGCGGATGCGGGCAATTTAGCCGGAATACGTATTATTCTTGCGGCTCAGCAGGACCGACCCAGTAGCTGGTCCTTGAGAGCACAGTCGCTGTTCCCGGTTGCTTTAGGCGCACATGGATCTCGTGCAGTCCCGGATGCGGGTCCTTCGGCTCGAAACTTAAAAGGTAGCGGCTATGCAGATGATTGCCGAAGCTGGTCATCTTGGTTTCGAAGCTCTTGCGGGACGAGAACAGCTCGTATTCGCCTCCAGTCATGGATGCGATCGCATGGGGGACGTTTCTTCTCATCGCGTGTACCGCCATGACGAACAGCGGAATCCAGTTTGCGCCACCTTGCAATTCGTCCATGTTGTTGCCACGCTCGGTGTCCAGCACTTGGGATAGAGAAGGCGAGAACGGCAATGCGTACACGACCGTGTTGCTGTTTCCTATCTCCTTCACGACATCATCAATTTTGGATTGCTTACTGCCGTGATCGCGCGTTTCCGAGATCAGTAACAATACCCGTTGTCGTCCTTTTGGTAAGGTTTCCAGCAGCTTTACTGAATAACTCACTGCGTCCAGAATCGCAGCTCCTTCATCACCGGGCTGCAATTGCTTGAGTTCTTCTTCGATCAGCCCGTCGGTATGCGTGAAGTCTTGAATGAGATTCACTTTGCTGTCGAACTCAACTAGCGAAATGTTAGCGTTTGGCTCTCCGAATATGGGTTGTAGCATTGCACTCAGACCGCGAATTCGACGGAACTCGCGCATAGCTTTGCGCCCGGTTTGAACTGCGACAACGACCGAAACTGGTTCCGCGTCTGCGCCGTCATCCAAGCGAACGGATTGCCCAACTCCGTCATCTTCGATTAGGAAGTCCTTCGCTTGAAGTCCATAGGTTGCGTTTCCTTTTCGATCACGCACAAGGGCAGGCACAATTACCACATTGGACTGAGCATTAAATGTTGTCTCTTGGGCGGAAGTAATTCCGGCGGATAAGAAAAACATTATGACGGCAAAGCCGGGCACAAATCTGAGGAAAAGCCGCATCAAGGAAAATTGTAAAGCAGAATTGTGCCAGTCCCGACGTTTATTGGATCACGCAGTTGACGCCTGACTAGCTGGTTGCGGTTTGTAATCGGATTGCATGGCTTCAATCACTGAATCCGCGATTTTCGATGTTCCCGAACTTCCGCCCACGTCGCGCGTGAGTTTTTCTTTTGTCCGGTAAACCTCTTCGAGCGCAGTAGTGATTCTCGCCGAAGCTTCGTACTCTCCCAAATGATCGAGCATCAGCAGGGCAGAGCGCAGAACCGCTGTGGGATTCGCGATATCTTTTCCTGCAATATCAGGCGCTGATCCGTGGACGGCTTCGAAGATCGCACATTGATCACCGAAATTGGCTCCCGGCACAAATCCTAATCCGCCAACAAACGCTGAACAAAGATCGGAGATGATGTCTCCGTAGAGATTCTCCATTACGAGAATGTCGTACTGATAGGGATTCATCACCAACTGCATGCAGGTATTGTCGACAATGTGCTCGCCGTAAGTAATCTCTGGGTAGTCCTTTGACACATTGCGAGAGCAGCGAAGAAACAGGCCGTCCGAAAGCTTCATGATGTTGGCTTTGTGGATGGCGTGAATCTTCTTCCGCTTGTTCTTGCGTGCATACTCAAAGGCGAACTTGGCAATGCGCGTGGAAGCCTTCTCCGTAATTATCTTGAGGCTTTCTACTACGCCCGGGACGACCTCATGTTCGATGCCTGAATAGAGTCCTTCCGTGTTCTCACGAACGATGAAGAGATCGACTCCAGGGTATCGCGTGGGAATGTGCGGAAGATTCTTTATAGGACGAAAGTTCGCGTAGAGCTCAAACTGCTTGCGTAGCTGAACGTTGATGCTGGCGAATCCTCCGCCAATCGGCGTGGTTACTGGACCTTTCAATCCCACCCGGGTGCGCTCGATGGATTCGGTTAATTCTTTCGGAATATATTCGTGATACTTTTCGAAGGCTTCCGCTCCGGCCGCAAACTGCTCCCACTCGAACTTGATGCCGGTAGCTTCGAGGATGCGCACCGTCGCCTGCGTAACTTCAGGTCCGATGCCATCGCCAGGAATAAGAGTGATTTTGTGTGTCATATTTAATTCTGGAACGGGTCGCGGTTGCGTCGCAAAATGCCCATTCTGCTACTGCGTCTTCAGCGTGACCTTGCCGCGGACATCCGTTGGATCTTTCGTTTTTAGGAGGTCCTTCAACTCCGCCATAAATTCCTGCACATCTTTGAAATCGAGATAGACTGAAGCGAAGCGCACATAGGCTACTTTGTCATAGCGGCGCAGGCGGTTCATGATGAGCTCGCCCACTTCACTCGTCTTGCGTTCGCGCTCGGCGGACTCAATAACGAATCCCTCGGCCTCGTTCACGATTTGCTCCAGTTTACTGATCGGAACAGGACGCTTTTCGCAAGCTCGCAACAATCCATTTAATACCTTCTGGCGGTCAAATTTTTCGCGGCGACCATCTTTTTTGACTACCATGTACGGAATCTCGTCGATGCGCTCATACGTCGTGAAGCGCTTCTCGCACTTCAGACACTCACGGCGTCGGCGAATGGAATCAGCTTCCTTGCTCTCGCGCGAATCGACCACTTTATCGTTTGCAAAGCCGCAAAAAGGGCACTTCATGGTGATTGAAAGGGAACTAGTGATTGTAACAGGGCCGGAATAACAGGGAAGGCGAGGTATATACCTTTGTACCCCGCTATGGTTTAACGGTTTCGAGGTTACGATGAAAGCTCCGCAGTGGCCTCGGCCTCCTGGCTTTGCGCAGATAGCTTGCGTAAAGATAGTCCGCTCTGATGAGCCAAAATCAATCCCAACGGAACGACAGCAAAAAATGTCACCAGCCACAGCAAAATCCCACAGCTTGCGGCAAGCTCCGGAGCAGCTCCGAATACGTGCTGCAGCGTCGAAATCGTGGCCAGTTGCGAGCCGCCTCCAACGCCTGGCAGTTGGACTAACGATCCAACCATACTCGAAGCCATGAGGAGCGGGACCTGCGAGATTGGCCGATCCAAGGCGCCCGGTCCGTAGGATTGCATGACCTCCCAATAGGCCACCGCGATCATGCACCACATTCCCAGCGATACTGCTACCAACTGAAGCAGGGATGAAAGATCGTGAATCGTGTTGAGGCCATCGCGAAATTCGCGAATGCGAGCCGCGATCCTGTGGCCGACATTGGAAGCGCGACGAGAAAAACGCGCAGCAATCCAATCGGCAAGCGCTTCGCCTTTCCAGCTGATCACAGCTGCGCCGGTAGTCATCGTAGCCACGAGGGCTACAAGAATGAATCCGCCGAGGCGGAAGCGCTCGTAATATAAAACTTCTCTTGTCGACTGAGCGAAGAAGATTGCCGATATCAGAATGAGCGCAAACGATCCGATATCAAAAATTCTCTCCACTGCCCACACGGCAAGTTGCGAGGAGAAGCTCAGATCCACCTTGCGTGAGATCAGATAGGGACGGATGAATTCTCCGGGGCGCCCGAGCAGCGCGAGTCCTGTGAAACCGACAATGGTTGGCACAATCAGACTGGAAACGGACGTCTGTTTTACAGGGCGAAGAAAGATCTTCCAGCGAATTGCCCGCATAATGTACGCAAAATAAATGAGCACAACACCGTAAAAAACCTGCAGCTTATGCTCGCGAACTTGGTCGGTCTGGCTCCAGAACGTCGCCCAATCGAAGTTCCGCCAGGTGCGGAACTGAAGGTAAAAGAGTATGGCGAGCGCGGCGAACACCAACCCGTAGATAACAGAGCGCTTTTTATTCATAAATCGTCTTTAGCCTATCACGCGTGCCGTCGTTGCTTGCGCGCTGGGCAGGATGGATTGAACGGAGCAAGTTGAGACAGAATGTCCGCGGTAGCCATGAAATTCTAAAGAAGAATTTATGTTCATTAATTCAGGCAGAACCATCCTAATGGGGTGCGGCATCCAATACGCTGTGCTCCATGTCTGCAAGGCGAGATTGGAAAAAGGCAACTCAGACAAGCGTTCCCTGCTCTAACATCGGACTTTTCTCGGGAAATTGCGTTAAAAGGAAGAAATCCCTCGGCACCAGCCACAGCTCGCATTCGCGAGCATTGTATGGAGAAGAGAAATCGAACAGGTCGGGCTCTCGGCGCGACGGTTGTTGCAGGACTGGTTCTTGCCGTGACCGCAGGTAGCCTGTTCGGACAAGTCGGAGGCAAAGTTTCCCAGAACTTGGATTCCGGGGAGCAAATCTACAAGTCTGCTTGTGTTGCGTGCCATGGACCCGATGGCACCGGAACGCCAAAAGAAATTAGCGGGTTCGAGCCGCCCCGAACATTTCCGGACTTTACCAGGTGCGATCAGACGACTGCGGAAGACAACTGGGCATGGAAGGCAGTGATCGTTCACGGCGGACACTCCCGTGGCTTTTCGCGGATCATGCCTTCGTTCCGAGAGGCGCTGAGCCCAGAAGAGATCGATCAAGTGATCGGGTACCTGCGCAGCTTCTGCCGGAGTCGAGGCTGGCCTCGCGGTGAACTAAATCTGCCGCGTGCCCTGGTCACAGAGAAGGCTTATCCCGAGGACGAGGTCGTGGTCTCAACGGCTGTCAATGCGCGGGGCTCCCCAGGTGTCATGAGCCACATCATTCATGAACAGCGCTTTGGACGAAAGAACCAAATTGAAGTCGATGTTCCCATTACTTTTCAGGACGAGAACCACACCTGGTATGGCGGGATTGGCGACACCACCCTTGCCGTCAAGCGAGTCATGTTTTCCAGCTTGCAGTCGGGCTCCATCTTGAGTTTGCAAGGCGGGGTACTTTTGCCAAGTGGCAATAGGGCGCGGGGCTTCGGTACAGGCACAACGACTTTCGAAACCTTTGTCGCTTTCGACCAACTTTTTCGTACGAAGACCTTTGTGCAGACTCAATTCGGCGCTGATCTGCCCCGTCACACCCAGATCAGCCCGCAATCGATATTTTTTCGTGCCGCGCTCGGCCAAAGCTTTGCAGCAGACCATGGCTTGGGTCGGCTGTGGTCGCCCATGGTTGAATTTCTCGCGGACCGCGAGCTGGTAGATGCCGCGAAAACAGATTGGGACGTTCTACCGCAAATGCAGGTGACGATAAGCAGAAGACAACACATCCGTGGCGACTTGGGAGTACGTGTGCCCGTCAGCAACACTGCGGGTCGATCGATACAACTAATGTTCTACCTGTTGTGGGTCTGGCAGGACGGACGACTGAACGAAGGTTGGTGATGCGAAGACCTGTCGACTATTTCATCTTTACGCTCGCCTTGCATTTCTCATTGTGTGGGGTGAGCGGAGCTGCCGAACAGAAAGGATTGAAGCCGGAATTCCACACATCTGACAGATGCGTGGCGTGTCATAACGGATTGACCACGCCAGACGGAAAGGACGTTTCGATTGGCTTCGATTGGCGCTCTAGCATCATGGCCAACTCCGCGCGTGACCCGTATTGGCAGGCAAGTGTGCGGCGGGAAGACATTGATCATCCAGAATCACGCGGGGCAATCGAGGATGGATGCGCAGACTGCCACATGCCTATCGCGCGCTATGAGGCAAAGCTGCAAGGCCACTTGGGAGAAGTATTCGCGCACTTGCCCTTTGACAGCGATCCCAACAAAAACGCGCCAGCGGAAGATGGGGTTTCCTGTTCCGTATGTCATCAAATAGGGAAGGCGAAATTGGGCACGCGCGAAAGCTTCAACGGAGGGTTTGTGGTTGACGTCCCGCAGTCGAAGGATGACCGCCCGGAGTATGGTCCCTATCACATTCAAAATGGTCAGGCTCACATTATGCAGAGCTCCACGGCAGGTTTTCGACCCACCGAGGCCGCGCCGCATATACGCGATTCTGCACTTTGTGCCACCTGCCACACTCTGTATACGAAATCCATCGGGTCCGATGGAAAGGAGCTCGGATCTTTTCCGGAGCAAATGCCTTATCTCGAATGGCTGCACAGCGACTATCCCAAGAAAAGTAGTTGTCAGTCTTGCCACATGCCGCAGGTTGAAGGAAGCGCGCCTATTTCGGTAGTGCTGGGCCAACTCCGACCTGGCGTCCGGCAGCACACTTTTGTCGGTGCGAACTTCTTCATGTTGAAAATGCTGAACCTTCATCGGAATGACCTGAGTGTGACGGCGATGCCGCTGGAGTTGACTGCCGAAGCAGATAGGACCACAGAGTTCTTACAGTCGCAAGCTGCAAGAGTCACGATTCGTGACATAGATGTAATCCCGGATCACATTAAAGTGAGCGTGTTTGTAGAAAACCTGACCGGCCACAAGCTTCCCACGGCATTCCCCTCCCGCCGAGCCTGGCTGCATCTGGTGGTAACCGACCGTGATGGGAAGACGGTGTTCGAATCCGGAGCTTTGAATCCGGATGGGTCAATATTCGGCAATGACAACGACGCCGACCCTTTGCGTTTCGAACCGCACTACAGAGAGATCACGAGCGGAGATGAAGTCCAGATTTACGAACCGATTCTCC
>JAOAPG010000391.1 GCA_025462785.1 Acidobacteriaceae bacterium | reverse complement strand
GCGGAATGCCCATTGCCAAGTTTTCTCTCGCGACCAACGAACGCTTCAAAGATAAAGAAGGGCAGTGGCAGGACCGCACCGAGTGGCACAACATCGTCGCGTTCCAGAGGTTGGCTGAAATTGTCGGAGAGTACGTGAAAAAGGGCGGCAAACTCTACATCGAGGGCAGCTTGCGCACCAGCTCGTGGGATGACAAAGAAACCGGCCAGAAGAAATACAAGACGGAAATCGTCGCTAATGATCTAGTCCTTCTGAGTGGCCGAGGAGATGGCGGAGGCGGAGACTTCGGCGGAAGCTCGCGCGGGACATCCGGAAATAATTTCGATCAGCGCGCACCAGAGCCAGAGCACGCCGGAGCAAACCCAATCAGCGACGAAGACATTCCGTTCTAGAATGCAACGAGCCGCAACGCGGCGTAAGAATACAGCCCACGGCGCAAGCCGTGGGTGCGTCGCTGAAAGCCAAAGCCCCTGCGGGCGAAAGAACTTAATCCCACAAATGCGCTTCGTCGTAAAGCACATTGTTCTTTCTCAGGAATAATAGTCCTCCTGAAATGAACTCCCTGTGATGTTCTTCTTGTGCGGCGATATATCTCGTCACCCCGGCTATATTGGATTCGCTTACACTGAACGCGCCGTATCCTGTCTGCCATGCAAATGCAGGCTCCATTTTTCATGCACCGATCGAGATGAATTCGTTTTTACGATTCTTGCAACCTCCGCAATGGAGTGCGCGGGACGAACCCGCACGAGCATATGAACGTGATCTTCCGTGCCATTGATGATGAATGCGGTCGCCTGCATTTCTCGGACGATCCCACCTAGGTACGCGAAGAGGTCAGATTTGAAACTCGGAGCAATGAGGGGTTGCCGGTCCTTTGTGCTGAATGTCAGGTGAATGACAACGTTACCCAGTGTATGTTGCCAAGGTTCCTTCGCCCTCCGGGACTACTTGGATCACCTGCTACCCACGGCTTACGCCGTGGGCTGCATTCCGACGCCGCTTCGCGGCTGGTCTCGATTGTGCTGGCACTCGCGAGGGTGTCGCTGTGATGGTTGTCATAAGGAACTAGGCTGATTTACGGGCGAACCGGTGAGCGGGTACAACTTGTAGGCCGGAGATGCAGGGAAACCCGGAATTTTTAATACTGCCGCAATTTACATGCGAAATACCGGACGCATAAAGTCGTAGCAGTCTCTCGTCGCAGGCGCGAGAGCAAGAAAAGCAGAGTTTGAAGAGGAGACGGTGGCCCTCAATGCCCCGCGCTCACGCCGCCCTTTCCTACTGCCTTCTTCAGCATGAATACTATCGGGATGCATCCGAAGCACACGAGCGCCATGTAGCGGAAGTCATCTACATAAGCCCACAATCTCGCCTGCTGGTTCAGGGTTCCGTCTATCAACGCGTATGCGCGATGCAGGGCGGTCGATGGCGACGAACCCTGGAAGCTGAGGAACTGCTGGATTCCACGTAACTGGCTCTGCACATTCACGCTAGTTGAGGTGATTGCGCGTGACATCTCGTTGCGATGCGTCTGCGTATGTCGGGTCACTATTGTGTTCACGACCGAGATACCGATGCTACCTCCGATATTACGCAGCAGATTATAAAGTCCGCTGGCGTTCCCAATCTCTTCGTTCGGAAGGCCCGCCATGGCGGTTGTCGACAGCGGAACGAAGACGCATCCTGAGCCGAATCCACTGATAATGATGGCCCAGAGGAGTGACCATTGACCAATCGAGAGGTTGACTTCTCCAAACCACAGACTGGCTACGCCAAATAGCGCAAATCCAAATGCCAGCAACCAGCGATTGTCGATTTTCGCAGTGAGAACTCCAATAATCGGCATAGCCAGAATAGCTCCAATGCCTCGCGGACTCACTGCCCAGCCGGCAATAAGAGCCGTGTACCCCATCAGTTCCTGATAGAAAAGGGGCAAGAGGGTGACCAGGCCATATAATAGTGCGCCAAAGATCCCAATCAGCACGCATCCTAGGGCAAAGTTGCGATGCCGGAAGACTCGCAAGTCCACTAGCGGCTTTTTGTGCCGGAACTCGCGAATCAGGAAGCTCACAAAAGACGTAAGCAGAATAGCTGTCGCCCAGCGAATCCAGGTGGCTCCAAACCAATCGTCTTCTTGTCCCTTATCCAGGATAATTTGCAGACAGCCCAGCCAAATTGCAAGCAGCCCAAGTCCGATGCCGTCGATTTTTCCCGGTTTCGCATTCTTAATGTATGGAGGATCTTCGACATACCGCATGATCATGAAGATCGCAAATATCCCGATCGGAATATTGATATAAAAAGCCCAACGCCACGTGTATGTGTCGGTAAGCCAACCGCCCAGAGTTGGACCAAGCACTGGCGCCACGACGACTCCCAAGGCAAAAACCGCCATTGCCACCCCACGCTTCTCAGGCGGAAAACTTTCGAGCAAAATGGATTGCGAGAGTGGTTGCAAAGCTCCGCCGCCTGCGCCCTGCACAGCACGAGCGATCAAGATGATGGCGAGGCTAGTAGCCGCACCACACAAAAAAGAAGAAACGGTGAAAATAACGATGCAGGTGATGAGGAAACGCTTGCGTCCGAACTTCAGTGAAAACCAACTACTAGCTGGAAGAACAATCGCGTTTGCGACCAAATAACTCGTGAGCACCCATGTTGCTTCGTCATTTGTCGCCGAAAGGCTGCCCGCAATGTAAGGCAACGCAACCGCAGCAATGGAGGTGTCGAGAACCTCCATAAACGTCGCCAGCATGACTGAAATGGCGATCAGCCATGGGTTTGAGATTTGCCGGGCGTGATTTGCCTCGGGTTCGGCCATGCTCGTCCTTACGTTGTTGAAAACTCGGGAAATCTGCGGGACAGGGTACAGATGCTCCGGAAGTGTCCGAGGTTTCTTAAATGTCGGTTTGAGTTTACTCTTCACCCAATGGCGAAAAGCTAATGTGGCACTTCCTTAGATGGTGCTTCTGTCAGCTCCACCCCTTAGGTGCCTGACAACACCTTGGCCGGGCAGTTCAGCACCCCGGTGAGGGGAGCTACTTAATGGCTATTCGGTTTTTGTTTCGTTGCTGCTGGATTCGTCGATTTGTAGTAGTCGGCAACGGCAGGGCAAAGCGTAAATACGAAGCGAAACCCTCATCGGTAGAGTTACGCGGCGTGACCTGTTTTTTGATTGAGTCTTTTCTCTTGTAAGAGCTTGTTGACTTCTTCTGCTAGCTTTAGCAGCTTTTGACGATCCTGCTCTTCAGTAATGAGTCTAGATAATTTTTCAATGCGCTGGTCTAGGTTCTGCGTCATAACATCTCAAATCATGAACGATTAAAGATAACCACAATTGATTTCAGGTTTTCAGCGGCGTTCGTCCTGTAGCAAGGCCTAATTATCATGCGCCATGCGCAGGTGTCCGACACAATGGACGTTTACGGCAGAGCGCAGATCGACTCGAGGGGAGAAGCAAACATAAAGCTTGTTAGAATGGTTCTACCGAGCGCGTAGCCTGTCGTTGATTGTGGGGTCGTGAGGGTCTTCTAAATTTGGAGTTGGGTTAAAATCGCGCATACCTTCTGCGATGCCAATACTGGCCCCGTAGCTCAGCTGGATAGAGCAGCGGTTTCCTAATTGGATCCGAAGCGGATTATCAAATACTTACGCGACGCGGTTGGCTACACGAAGTATGTCGCGATGACTGGTGATTACGCTTATTGTGGGGGCTAAAGTGGGGTTGTTTTTCACCGTCTGATCTTCCCTGCCCGGCAGCGACAATCCAAGGTCACAGACGGCAATCTCTGAGCCAGCGAAACATAGACTGTTGACAGGATGTGCTTATGATCTAGCGGAGCCAGGCATCGAGGTCGCGCTGAATGAGCGTTGAGAGCCGAGCGGCGTCCTCGCGGTAGTAATCGCTCAAGAAAGCTCGATCAGCAGGATCTATTTCTAGGCTTGGTCCATTTCTGGAAACCAGTTTGCGAACGCCTGGTCGAAGAGTGGCCGGAGCTGCACGCTTCAACAAAGGCCAAACCCCGCATTTCCTCAGCATGTAGCTGATCCAGATAAACCTAGGGACCCGGGTGTCCAAATGTCTCTCGGACATGTCTGGAGAGAACTTTGGATCGACTTCCAGGAATTCGAAGCTGTCCGCCAAAGTGTTTTCGGGGGCGTTCCGGTAATCGTCATACAGGTAGATGCGCAGATTCTGCGCTCGAAACAAATCCGTATAGCGCTTGACCTGCTCGTAGTAGAGGCCGTATTCGAGAAATGGATTGAGCACCTCGAATTTGTCGGATTTGCTGTTGAGGCTGATCCGAATGTGTTCTCGAAACGACCTGCCTACCAGGCCACAAGCGACGGCTTGCTTGTACTGTGAAAACGCACGGTCCACCGGGTTCCTCAGGACCATGATGATTTTGGCGCTGGGCGTGGCGGATGCGATGTTTTGAGCGGCGGTCTTTGACCAGAGGTAGCAGACGCTCGCTTCGCCGATGGCTTTCTCGCCACTGACGTTCTGGAAGAGTTTCAGATAGTCCGACGAGTTCGAGACGAGTCCGCCGAACCTCTTTTCTCGCATCGGGCCGCTGAGGTACTTCCGAAGCGAGTCGTTTTCCTTTTGCGCCCAACCTTGCCACTGAGGCCCGATGTTGCCGATCCGAATCTCGGTCGCAAAGTAGTTCGGCTCTTTGATAGGGCTCATGTACACACTCGGGTGCTGATCCAGATAGTAGTAAAGCGAAGTGGTGCCAGCCTTGGGCGCTCCCACGATGAAGAAATTCGGTAGCGTGGTCACTGAGGACAGCATCGGAGCGCTCGATTGATTGAGCATGCAAGTGGTCCTCAGGACCTCAACACCAGGTTACGGAATCCCGATTTTCTATACCAGCGATGGCCCACGGTCCAAACCTTTACATCGCCCAGATCCTTGCGGGTCGCCGGATTGCCTTCCGCGACGCCTGCACCGTCTCGTACTTCCCAATCAGAATGAGCCCGACGTATCCATACACGCCTACTCGTTGCAGTCCAGGCATTTCTCGCAAGGTTAGAGGCAGACAGTGGCTGGACTTTGTCACGCGATTGTCATTTTTTTGTCAACTTTGGGGAAGCAGCAAGGAGAGATTTGTAGACCTGGTCCCCTCGGAGCAACAGCACGGAGATGTCGTAACAAACGAAATGGCCGATGCTCACAGTAAGGTCGTGGGATTGGCACTCAACCCTGCACAGAGCACGCGAGTCGCAAGACACGCATGCCAATTCTTTAGAGGAGATTTTCCAGATGCTCAACCTTTTACCAGAACCGGCGGTGACGGTAGTCGCTACTGCTGCTTTCACTGGTTTGAGGAAGGGCGAACTGCGAGGTCTGGACTGGAAAGACTATGCAGATGCCGAACTTCGGATTTCTCGCTCGGTATGGAGCCAAGAGGTGAGCGATCCGAAGACTAGAAAATCGAAATCGCCCATCCCAGTCATCTCGCCTCTAGCGAGCTTTTTGGAACGGCACCGGCAAGCTGCGCGCAGTCCGCAGCATGGCTGGATTTTTGCTGCTTCCAATGGTCGGCCTCTTCATCTCGACAATTTAGCGCGGCGAGAAATTAAACCGTTGCTAAAGAAGGCGGGATTGTCCTGGCATGGTTGGCATGCATTCCGCCGAGGGTTGGCAACAAATTTATACGGCGTGGGAACGCCTGATAAAACAATACAGGCGATTATGCGTCATGCGAACTTGCCAACTACGATGAATCACTACGTGAAGTCCGCTCCAGGTGATGCGGTAGAAGCGATGCATCGCTTGGAAACGGTGTGCAATGAACGTGCAATGGCGGCGTTCGCTCGCTCAAGCGAAGTCGTTATAAACTGATAGTACAGAGTAGGTTAGAGAACATGGCCCCGTAGCTCAGCTGGATAGAGCAGCGGTTTCCTAAACCGGAGGTCGGGTGTTCGAATCACCCCGGGGCCACCAGAACACCATTCGGTTTAAGTCATTCTCTTGCATGGCAATACACAAACTTCACATCACCGATTTACTAATCTGAATCTGTTGTTTCGGTGTCACTTCGGTGTCATTTAAGGCGCTCTCAAGTTTCTGCATCGCAGCAATACTCTGCTCCGGCACGCTCTTGATATAGCACGCTTGAGTTACCGCAACATTCGAGTGTCGCAAGATTGCCTGAATGGTTTTGTCATCGACTCCCAGCCGGTGAAGGTTCGTTGCGAGTCCGCGGCGAAATGCGTGCCAGCCGTGCCACTCAGGAAGCGAGTTGTTGCGCTCGTATTTGTGATTCGCCCTATTGTGCTTGGATTCCACCTTGCTACAGATGCCGCACACGTCAAGCGACGGCTGGATGACGCGACGTAGAACGTTCTGCGGGTCTAGGGCCTTCCCTGCCTCATTAGGAAACAATGGGCCAGCGATCGGATTGCCTAGGCTCTTGCGATGCTCAGCCAACCTTGTTGCCAGCCAACCGATAATTGGAATGGGCGCTCGGGATTTTTTGCTTTTTGGTTCCGTCGTAATGCCATTCCAGATGGAGCTGGCAATTAAGATTTCCCCATCTCGGTAATTTTCCCATCGCATCCCGCGCAACTCGCCACGGCGGACACCTGTAAACGCTGCCGTAGCAATCAACATTGCTGCGGACTCGGGTACAGCCGCAACCATCGTTAGAATTTCCTCAAGGCTGTACGCATAGGTATCTTCTGCGGATCGGGATTGAGGCAGGGACGTTTCGCGAACCG
>JAOAPG010000346.1 GCA_025462785.1 Acidobacteriaceae bacterium | reverse complement strand
CGACGTAATCGTGCAAAAGGCTCTCGCTGAGGGGAAACGAGCGCCGAAATATCATGCACTCACCCGTCCCACAACTGCGGAAGCCGAAGCAACATCGCGTGCGATCGCGCTGGCGGAGATGGCCGGCGCGCCGATCTACATCGTGCATCTGAGTTGCAACGATGCTCTCGAAAAGGTGCGCGAAGCGCGGGATCGGGGGCTCCCCGTCTATGCCGAAACATGCCCGCAATATCTCTACCTTTCCATCGAGAACATGGACGCTCCGGATTTCGAAGGCGCCAAGTATGTATTCACTCCGCCGTTACGAGAGAAATGGCACCAGGAGAAATTATGGAATGGCCTCAAACGTGACCATCTTCAGGTTGTCTCTACCGATCATTGTCCGTTCTGCTTCAAGGAGCAGAAAGAATTGGGACGCGATGACTTCACGAAAATTCCCAACGGAGGTCCGGGCGTTGAGCATCGCATGAGCCTGATTTATTCCGGTGGAGTTGCCGCCGGCCGCTTCAGTGCAAATCGCTTCGTGGAACTGGTTTCCACTACTCCCGCAAAACTCTTTGGTCTGTATCCTCGCAAAGGAACGATCGCAGTCGGAAGCGATGCCGACCTGGTGATCTTCGACCCCAAGAAAAAACACACCATCAGCGCCAAGACGCACCACATGCGTGTGGACTACTCGATGTTTGAAGGAATCGAAGTCACAGGCGTACCCGAAGTGGTGCTATCTCGCGGACGCGTTGTCGTCGAAAAAGACAACTTCCTGGGCCGCGCGGGACAGGGCAGCTTTCTGAAGAGAGCGTTGCACGCTGAAGTTAGCGGCTGAGGAAATGCGACTTGAGCTACCGCAAGCGGGTTGTGTTCGCAGTTGAGCATCTCGAATTGAATTGCAATCGGGCACGATTCTAAAGAGCGCCGAAACCGAGGTCCGATTGTTTATGTTATTGAACCTGGACTCTTGCTGTGAGGTGGCGTTATTCTCTGGATCGTCGAAGAGTGATTCGGATTGGCGCTCTCAGTTTTTGAGAGTTGTCGGTTCGTGTGAATCTGAAACATCTGCAACTTTTATCCTTCGCATATGAAGGTGATTTCTGTAAATGCGGGCCTACCACGTGAAGTGACTTGGCATGGCATAAACGTGACCACGGGGATCTTCAAGCAACCCGTCGAGGGCCGCGTTGCTTTGCGCAAGCTCAATTTGGACGGAGACCGTCAGGCGGACCTAAGTGTCCATGGCGGAGAGTACAAGGCCGTCTACTGCTATGCGATTTCGCATTACGACTACTGGAAGAGGGAATTACCGGGCCGGGAGTTGCCAATCGCAATTTTCGGAGAGAACTTCACAACGGAAGGCTTGCTGGAAGACTCGGTCCACATCGGGGATCAGTTTTCCGTTGGTTCCGCAGAGATGGTGGTGACGCAGCCGCGCCTGCCTTGCTACAAACTTGGCGTCCGATTTCAGGCAGATGACATGGTGAAGCGGTTCCTTGCAAGCGGGCGGACGGGATTCTACCTGGCCGTCAATCGTGAAGGAGAAGTCGGAGCCGGCGATGATATCAAGAAGATCGCGCAGGAGCCGAACCTGGTGCCGATTTCGGAAATCACTCGACTGTATATCGCGAAAAGGTACGGCCCTAGCGATGTGGCTTCGGCGCGGCGTGCACTGAAAGTCACAGCATTGCCGGAAAGTTGGAAGGAGTACTTCCGAGAGCGGTTACGGACCGCAAATCTTTGAGTCAAGAAAAAGCGAGCGAGTTATCGGTCCTAAATCGCTGATTTGCTCTAAAAACGCTCGGTGCCAAGTTCAACGCCAAGAGAGCTCCAGACACATCGGCATTAGGCATTCAGTTATCGTTCGAGCCACCCTGGAACCGAGTGATAGACGGGTTTATAGTTCTCGTCGTCGAATTTTAGACTTTTATGCTGAGGGGCGGAAACCACCTCATGAGCGGTGAGCGGCAGGACACCGAGGTAGTCCGCTGAACTCAATTCAGGGGGACTTCGAAAACGCATGAGCTTCATTGTCGCGCTCGATCAGGGGACCACAAGTTCGCGGACGATTATCTTTGGGCAAGAGGGTAATATCGTTGCGCGGGCGCAGAACGAATTCAAGCAAATCTATACTAACGCGGGATGGGTCGAACACGATCCCTTTGAGATTCTCACTTCACAACTAGCCTCAGCGGTGCAGGCACTTGGACATGCGGGCCTTCGACCCCGCGACATCAGCGCACTTGGAATCACCAATCAACGCGAAACGACAATCGTGTGGGACCGCGAATCCGGGCAGCCGATCTACAACGCAATTGTTTGGCAGGACCGACGCACTGCGGATCTCTGCAAAAGGTTCATCGCTGACGGAGCCGAGCCAATCGTCCGCGACAAGACCGGACTTTTGATCGACTCCTACTTCTCTGCCACTAAGATCGCATGGATTCTTGAGAATGTTTCTGGAGCGCGAGCGCGCGCTGAAGCTGGCAAGCTCGGATTTGGAACCTTCGACAGTTGGCTGATATGGAATCTCACCAGCGGTCGCAAGCATGTGACGGATTACACGAACGCATCTCGCACCATGCTTTTCAATATCGTAGAAGGGAAGTGGGACGAGGAACTGCTGCGGATTTTCAAAATTCCAGCGAGCATGTTACCCGAAGTCGTTTGGTCCAGCGGAAAAGTAGCGGAAATAACGACCACGCTTGCTCTTGGCTCGATTCCGATTACAGGCATTGCGGGAGATCAGCAGGCGGCCCTATTTGGCCAGTTATGCGTGAAACCCGGCGATGCTAAAAACACCTATGGCACGGGATGCTTTCTCCTGCAACATATTGGAGATAAATTCATCGCATCCAACAAACGCTTAATCACGACCCTTACTTGCAGTCTTCAGAAGCGTCTGGAATACGCATTTGAAGGCAGCGTTTTTATCGGTGGCGCGGTCGTGCAATGGTTGCGTGACAATCTTAATCTCATCCGCTCCTCTTCCGAGATCGAACAACTCGCTCTTTTAGTGGAGGATTCCGATGGAGTGGTGTTCGTCCCCGCATTTGTTGGACTGGGCGCGCCGCACTGGGATCCGTATGCCAGCGGATTGCTCATCGGATTGCGACGCGGGACGAAACCTGGGCACATCGCCCGTGCCGCTCTCGAAAGCATTGCCTTCCAAGTGGCCGATGTAGCAGAAGCAATGGAGGGTGATTCGAAAAAACACACCAGTGAGCTGCGAGTAGATGGGGGCGCGGCCGTGAATGATCTCCTCATGCAAATCCAATCCGATCTGCTCGGGATTCCGGTAATGCGGCCGGCAATCACCGAGACTACCGCGCTTGGTGCTGCCTATCTGGCTGGGATTGCAGTCGGCTTGTGGAAGGATGTCGAAGAGATTCGCTCGCACGCCAAAGCGAATCGTTATTTCACTCCTAAAACGGATCAGAAGAAAGCGGCTGAGGCTCGCGCCCGCTGGCGAAATGCGGTCGAACGCTGCAAACACTGGTCCGAGGAAACAACTTAGGTGAATCGCGAAGAAATGTTGGCGCGAGTTTCGGAACTTTCGCGACCATGGGACATAGTCGTCATTGGAGGTGGAGCTACTGGAGCAGGAATCGCGGTGGATGCTGCGTCTCGTGGATTCGAAGTGCTGTTGCTCGAAAAGAAAGATTTCGGGAAAGCCACTTCGAGCCGCAGCACCAAGCTGGTCCATGGCGGAGTCCGCTATCTGGAACAAGGTAATGTCTCGCTGGTGATGGAGGCGCTCGAAGAACGTGGAATACTTCGCCAAAATGCGCCCCACCTCGTACATGACCTGGCTTTTGTGGTTCCCATTTATTCCTGGTGGGAGTCTCCTTTTTATGGCGTCGGCCTAAAGATTTACGATTTGCTCGCTGGTAAATACAATTTCGGACGTTCGCGGATTCTCTCGCGCGAAGAAACTCTCGCCAGACTGCCAACGATCAATACCGATGGGCTGCGTGGAGGAGTTATTTATTACGACGGTCAGTTTGATGACAGTCGTCTCCTGATTCACCTACTCGCGACTGCAGCGAATCACAATGCGGTACTGCTGAACTATGCTCCAGTCATTGAACTCACGAAAGACGCCGACGGTTACGTCAATGGAGTAGTTGCAAGCGATGACGAAAGTGGACAACGGTTCACGATTCCTGCTCGCGTCGTCATAAATGCCACCGGAATGTTCGCCGATCAGATTCGCAGATTAGCCGAACCCACAGCGGAGACAATGATCGCGCCGAGTCAGGGCATCCATCTGGTTTTTGAGCGCTCTTTCTTGCGAGGAGACTCAGCTATCATGGTTCCGCATACGAGTGACGGACGTGTCCTCTTCGCAATTCCCTGGCACGGACACACGGTGGTCGGAACCACTGACACTCCCATTGAACAGCCATCCTACGATCCACTCCCGCTCGAAGACGAGATCAATTTTGTTCTTGAAACCGCTGGTCAATATCTCAGCCGCACTCCCGAGCGAAGTGACGTATTGAGCGTTTATGTCGGCATTCGCCCGCTGGTCAAAAATGATGGAGCGGCAGCATCGAAGACCTCCGCGCTGTCTCGCGACCACACCATTCATATTGATGACTCCGGGCTCCTGACCATCGTTGGAGGCAAGTGGACGACCTATCGCCACATGGCCGAGGACTGCGTAAATCACGCCATCACTCTCGGAAAGCTCGAGGACAAGCCCTGCATCACGAAAACATTGCGAATTCACGGTTACCGCGAGAACATTGAGGATCTTGGCAGCCTCTGGGTTTATGGCGCCGATGCTGAAGCCATTCGAGCCCTGATGAGAAATGATTCAAATCTTGCTCAACCACTTCACTCGGAGCTTCCATATTCTGGTGCGGAAGTTGTTTGGGGAGTCCGCAAGGAGATGGCGCGCACGCTGGATGACATTCTGTCACGCCGCACTCGGGCACTCTTTCTGAATGCTCGTGCCGCTATTGAAATGGCGCCCGCAGTCGCGAAGCTCATGGCATCTGAACTCGGCCGCGATGACGATTGGATCCACGACCAAATTGCTTCATTCACGAATCTTGCCGAAGGGTATCTCCTGCACTAATTTTTTTGCGACATCTCGCGTATTTGAGCAACAGATCCGTTATGAGACGTAACAACGGGACTCGAATTGTAACTGTCATCTGAATGTGAGGCAGAATGAGATCTCCTTTCTTCGGCGAGTTTATGGGTACGCTCATCATGATTTTGCTTGGCGACGGCGTTGTTGCCGGAGTTTTACTGAAGCGCTCAAAATCACAAAACGGCGGTTGGATGGTCATCACCACTGGTTGGGCCTTCGCCGTCCTTGCAGGCATTTTCACGGCAGTGCTTTGCGGCAGCGTAGACGCTCACCTGAACCCCGCCATCACACTTGCATTCGCTATAAAGAACCAAGACTTCACCAAGTTGCTTCCTTTTGCCACGGCGCAATTGACGGGTGCATTCACCGGAGCAGTTTTGGTGTGGGTGCACTATGGGCCGCATTGGAAAGAGACGCCGGACGCCGATTTGAAGCGCGCAGTCTTCTGTACCAGCCCGGGCATTCGCAAGCCGATAGCAAACCTGGCAAGCGAAGTCATCGCAACCGCAGTGCTTGTGCTGGCAGCGGGAGCGATCAGTTCGAAACTTGTACTGTCGACAGGGGCGGCTGCCGGACTCACACCCTATCTGGTGAGTTGCTTAGTCTGGGGCATTGGACTCTCGCTCGGAGGAACCACAGGCTACGCAATCAATCCTGCCCGAGACCTTGGACCTCGTCTCGCTCATTACGTCCTTCCGATTGCCGGGAAAGCGAACTCGGATTGGGGTTATGCCGCGATTCCGATTCTGGGCCCTGCGATTGGCGCTGCTTTGGCTGGATTGTTCCTACGGGTGCTCGGGGCCTGAAACTTAGCTTCCGAATGGCGACAACCTACGTTGAATCACGGGTTCACGTGCGGGAACTCTGTCTGCATTCGTGAATCACCCGGACGGGGTTCTTGAATCAAAGGCCTCTTCTCTACCATCCAACATACTTTGGCGCCGCTGGTTTGACGTCTTTTCACATCTATGACTCTTCTATTTCAGTACGCAAAGCGATATTGGAAATTGGTCGTGGTGGCACTCGTACTTGCGGCGGTAAATCAAATATTTTCACTGCTCGACCCACTTATTTTTCGTCACGTCATTGATGGATACGCCACCAAATACCATCAATACACACAGTCACAATTCATTCGCGGCGCCGGGCTCCTGTTGTTGGCGGCGGTTGGGGTTGCGTTCGTGTCTCGGGTAGCTAAAAACTTCCAGGACTATTTTGTGAACGTGATTGTGCAACGCCTGGGAGCGCAGATGTACTCGGACGGCATCCGGCACTCGTTGGACCTTCCTTATCAAGTCTTCGAAGATCAGCGCAGCGGCGAAACTCTGGGCAAGCTGCAAAAGGTGCGGATCGATGTGGAGAAATTTATCACTGCTGCTGTCAACGTGCTTTTCACTTCAGTGGTGGGCATTGTCTTCGTCATGGTGTATGCCTTTCGAGTGCATTGGGCGATTGCACCAGCGTTCCTGATTACTGTTCCTCTGCTCGGAATTATCAGCTCGGTCCTTAGCCGCAAAATCAAAAAGATCCAGAAGACAATTGTTGCCGAGACGACGGCACTGGCGGGTTCGACCACCGAGTCGCTTCGAAATATCGAGTTGGTCAAGAGCCTCGGTCTCGCGCAACAAGAAGTATCCCGTCTCAACGGGACAACGGAAAAGATTCTCAAACTTGAACTCAATAAGGTGAAGTATCTGCGCAGCCTCAGTTTCATTCAAGGGACGTCGGTCAATGCGCTGCGCACCAGCATCCTGTTCCTGATGCTTTATCTAATTTTTCGACAACAGATCACGGTCGGGCAGTTCTTCTCGTTAATGCTGTATTCATTTTTTATCTTTACCCCTTTGCAGGAATTGGGAAACATCATCAATACATACCGTGAAACTGAAGTGTCGTTGCAGAACTTTCAGGAAATACTCGATACACCGCGCGATGCCAAGCCCGAGAATCCCGTTCCGGTTGAAGAGTTAATGACTTTGCATTTCGAGGAGGTCAGTTTCCAGCACCACAGTGCCTCGGTTCTTGCACTAAATCGCATAAGTTTTAACGCAGCTCGAGGAGACACGATCGCCTTTGTTGGTCCGTCAGGTGCGGGTAAGACGACGCTCGTAAAACTTCTTGTTGGGCTTTATTCTCCAAAATATGGCGAAATTTTGTACAACAGCATTCCGGCAAGCCGGGTCGATTTAGATGAATTACGGGAAAAGATCGGATTTGTAACTCAAGACACGCAGCTATTCTCGGGCTCCATTCGCGAAAACCTGCTCTTTGTGAACCCCGAGGCGACGGACCAAGAGTGCCTTGAGGTCTTAAACAAGGCAGCGGTTCACAGTCTGCTCGCACGTGCTGAGCATGGGTTGGACACCCTCATCGGAGAAGGTGGTGTAAAGGTTTCGGGCGGAGAAAAGCAGCGCCTTTCAATCGCTCGTGCGTTGCTGAGATGCCCGCAGTTGCTGGTGTTTGACGAAGCGACCTCTTCGCTGGACTCCATCACCGAAGAGGAGATCAGTCGGACTATGCGTGAGGTGGCAAGCGATCAGGAAGCGATCACAATTCTCATTGCACATCGCCTGTCCACTGTCATGCATGCTGATCGTATTTATGTACTGGAACGAGGACGTATTGTCGAGTTCGGGCAGCACTCTGAGCTGATCGAGAAAAAGGGATTGTACTATGCCATGTGGCGCCAACAAGTCGGCGAGCGGCAGGAAGTGGGCAGCATGTCATAGGTAAGAATCGGACTCAAAACAGACGAGTGGAGGCGCTCCTTACAGAGTTGGTCCACTGCCAGGGACGGGTGCAATCCCGAAGCTTCGTCCCCACCTGCAAGGTTTCAAGCTCGCCTTGTTCGGGATACGACATTAGCCAATTCACAACTTTTTACGTATTTTTACGGCTGTTTGACACCTGTTCTGCCCCGTTGAACTATGGTTAGTGCCGGGCTGATCCAGGTAAAGGTCCGGATCAGGAGTCCAGGATGAAAGCGAAACGGCCAAGAAACGAGCGGATCCGGTTGCTGTTGACTTTGGAGCTGGCAATAGTCTTGCCGGCAGCGACCCTTGTCGTCCTGAGCGCAATACATCTGAAAACCGTCCAGCGTGACCGCGGGGTTGAGGCAGCCATCCAGCGTGATTTCAGTCAAGTCTTGGCGATTTCCGAAAAGCAGATTAACCAGAAAGCAGCCGAACTGGTGGACGATGTTCGCAATCATTTTCCGGCACCGGGCGAAGCTTGCAGCGTAACCCTCGACCGGATCCTTGCGGCTCATCCGTATGTTGCCCATTTAATGATCTACGATCCCGAACACGGATTCGTCATCCGCTCCCAGCCTAACCGGCTCAGGGATGATCCCGGTTTTCGCGACGAGGCCGAGCACGTGTCCAAGATGATGGACGGTTGGTGGAAGCTGGAATTCGACGACTTCTCGAAGAAGTTGGCGAAGATGCAAGAGAAGGGCACGCCTTATTACTTCGATAGCGAATGGATGCCGCGAGGCGACAAGCACGTCTATTCGTCAACGGCGATGTTTGTGAAGACGGACAAACAAACAGGTAAACAAGCCATCGCTGGCATCACCTTCGATGGCGACTACTTGCGGGATCAATTTTTCCCCCAAACTCTCGACCAAGTTATGAGCCGCAATATGGCCGAAGCGCAAACCGATAAGAATGCTGTGATCATGGTTCGTCCCAAGAGCGACTCCACTCCGCTTGCCTATGGCGTCGGCTGGGACGGCGGCGACGCGGAGATGGAGCGGACCATGGAGGGGGTGTTTCCTGGGCTGGTCCTCGGCATGAAGTTGCGCGGCACTACTTTGGCGGCATTAGGACAGCATTTTGTGCACACCAGCTTCTTGATCCTGGGCGGACTCTCGTTCCTTCTGGCCGGCGGGATTTTTCTTACCTATCGCAACGTGAGCAAAGAAATGGCGCTAGCGCGCCTGAAGTCCGATTTCGTATCCAACGTCTCGCACGAATTGCGCACACCGCTCTCACTAATTCGGTTGTACGCAGAAACCCTGGAGTTAGGGCGCCTCACCAGCCCGGACAAGCACCAGGAGTACTACTGCATCATCCGCAAAGAGAGTGAACGTCTAACTGCCCTGATCAATAACATTCTTGATTTTTCGCGTATCGAGGCTGGACGGAAGGAATATGACTTCCGTGAGACCGACTTGCGCGAACTGGTTTGCAACACGCTGGAATCTTACCGTTATCAGATCGAGCAACACGGCTTCACTTTCGAAGAGAAGATCGGCGATGTGCCAGCTCTGCGAGTTGATCGCGAAGCCATGGCGCGCTCGCTGGTCAATCTCGTGAACAACGCCCTCAAATATTCGCAAGACCGAAAGTACATTGGGGTCAATCTATATCGTGAAAACGGATCCGTGAAGCTGGAAGTAATTGATCATGGGATTGGCATTCCACCTCACGAGCAACACAAGATTTTCGAGAAGTTCTATCGCGTTGGTGATCCGTTGGTTCACAACACCAAGGGGAGCGGGTTGGGGCTTTCCCTGGTACAGCATATCGCCAAGGCTCACGGTGGCGATGTCGCGGTGGACAGCGCACCCGGTGCGGGCAGCAAATTTACCATTACTCTTCCGCTGTATCCGGCAGAGAACAGCGGGAAAGCAGCCTCGGCATGAAGTTTGGTGGAGGGAGTCGCAGTGGCACCTATCGATGCAGCAGTCGAGTTCCAGGTCAAAAAGAGAAAGTTGGGACAGCCTGATATGGCCAGAATCCTGATTGTCGAGGACGAACCAAATATGGTGGCGGGCCTTCGTGACAACTTCGAATTCGAGGGGTATAAGGTGCTCACTGCTCCAGACGGCGTCGCGGGTCTGTAGCGCGCACTCAGCGAGGCTCCCGACTTAGTCATTCTCGACGTAATGATGCCCCGCATGAGCGGTCTGGATGTTTGCAAGCAGCTTAAAAGCAAACGGCCCTCGATGCCAATCATCATGCTAACGGCACGGGGCCAGGAAGTAGACAAGGTTGTGGGACTCGAACTAGGTGCCGACGATTACGTCACCAAGCCGTTTTCCATTCGCGAGCTGCTTGCGCGAGTCAAGGCCGTGTTGCGTCGTTCGCGGACCGTTCCCAAGGAGCAGGAGCGCATTACCTTTGGCGACATTGAAGTAAATCTGCGTAGTTGCCAGGCCTCGCGCGCGGGTGAAGCGCTTGAGTTCTCGTCCAAGGAATTCGAGCTGCTGAAGTATTTTCTTTGCCATCAAGGCGAGACCCTTAGCCGGGAGCGTCTGCTTGAGGAAGTCTGGGGTTACGAGCGCTTTCCCACTACCCGTACGGTTGATGCGCATATCGTCCATTTGCGGCAAAAGATCGAGCCTAAGCCAGAGGAGCCGCGCTTCATTCTCACGGTGCATGGCACTGGTTACAAGTTTGTAAGTTAACCGAGCAATTTCGTTGGAGGGTACCGTGGCGAGCGTCGCACAAATTCGTGGCCGCTATCTGAAAAGGAAGTGGGTGGGCTCGGTTGCGCCCACTACTCGAGAGGCGGGCCGACCTTATCAACGTGCACTCGAAGATCAGCTCGCCAGCTTAGGGCACGAGCGCGACGATCTGCGGCGCTCGATGTACGAGGCCGCTCAGGTGCAGAGAAGGCTTTGCGGGCCGCGTCACCTTCGCGCAGGTTCTTATGAGATCGCGAGCGAGATCTTCCCCGTGCGTCATCTCTCGGGTGATTTCATTAACCTGTCATGGTTCGGAGACGACCTTGTATTCGCAATCGGTGATATCGCCGGCAAAGGCCTCATGGCAGCGATGTGGTTTACGCATGTAGTCGGAATGATTCGCCGGCAAATATTGGAACTGGGTGATCCCGCGGCTGCTCTGTCAGCTGTCGATCGCGATCTCTTGTGTACGGGGTTCGAATTCCCGCTGACTACGGTGTTTCTCGCTCGCCTCAATCTGGAAAGCGGCGAGCTGACCTATTGCAACGCCGGTCATCCTCCCGCTCTCCTGATTGGTGAAAATAGGGAAGTCCAAGAGCTTCGCGCTGGCGGACCGGTTCTAGGAGCGATCTCCAGTGCGTCGTTTGTCAATGGTGCCGCCTCCTTACGCCCTGGAAATACGCTGCTCGCGTACTCCGATGGAATTGCCGAGTCCAGAAATGAATCCGGGATCGAATTCGGAACTGAGGGTCTGCTGAAGGCTGCCCGTGCTTTTTCAGATTCTTGCTCCGATGGCATGCTCTTTTCCGTGCTGGCCGCAGTCGAGAACTTCGTGGGCAGCCAGCATCGAGACGACGATATCGCGCTAATGGTGCTGAATCGGTTGGACAGTTGCAAAATCGATGGATAGGACACAGGTCTTGCCTGAGACAAACAAAGCTCGCCGCGTGCCTGGCCACATGAATGGCGTTGACTACCTGCCCTCCGTGTCCGTGGTCGCAGAAAACCGCCCTACTCGGGTGGACGACACCGGGCTAATTCGGGCAGCGCAGCAGGGCGATGCAGCAGCATTCGAGCAACTCGTCCAGCAATATGACCGTGCGGTTCTCCGCCTTGCGATTCATCTCACTGGCTCGCAGGAAGATGCTCAGGATATCTATCAGGAAGCTTTCCTGCGCGCCTATGTACATTTGGCGCGGTTTCGTTTCGAGTGCTCGTTCTACACTTGGATCTACCGGATCGTCACTAATCTCTGCCTCGATCACCTTCGAAAGAAGCGCTCCCGAGGCCGCGAATTAACCATCACAATTTCGGATGGCGAAGAGCAGGACCTTCTAGACCACATGCCCGACCAGAGTGCAGGGGCCAGTCCGGAGCGCAATCTCGCAAGCCGCATATTGCGGGAGCGCATCGTAGGTGCCCTGGCCAGGCTCTCGCCGCGCGAGCGCATGATTTTCGAGCTAAAGCATTACCACGGTTTGCAATTGAGAACGGTGGCCGGAATTCTCAACACGACTGAAGGCACCGTCAAGAACACACTTTTCCGCGCCACACAAAAACTCCGGTTGCAACTTTCCGAGGTGGGTACACAACACCTGTGACCAACAGGCTGGTCAGGAATCTGCAGGTCCAAGCTCAGGACCTGCGTGCACCCGTTTGTTCGAAGCATAACTCGCGACTCGAGTAGACGCATTCCGTCCTTCGCATTTCTGATCGTTTCCTCAAGCCGCTATAGGCCTCCTTGCACTTGAACGAAGCACTTCGAGCAAGGCTTCCGCACCTGCCTCGGCTGATGCAGGATTTTGCCCGGTAATAATCCGCGCATCTACCTGGATGTGGGACGAAAAGTCAGGCCCTTTGTTATACAGCGCGCCCCTTTCTTTCAGCTTGTCTTCCAACAAGAAAGGAACAACTTTGTCTAGACCCACGGCTCGCTCTTCTGAATTGCTGAAAGCAGTCACGTGTTTGCCTTTGACCATATATTCCCCATCCGGTCGGCGGACATTTACGAACGCAGCTGGTCCGTGACAAACTCCGGCAATGGCTTTCCCCGCCTTCAGGAAGGCTTCCAATAGCGCGATTGAAACTGGATTATCTGGCATATCCCACATGGGGCCGTGGCCGCCAGGATAAAACGGGGCATCGAAATTCTTGGCAGAAACTTCCGACAGCTTCTTTGTATTTGCGAGTTCCTTTTGCGCGCTGAAATCGGCCAGAAGTCGCCTGGTGGATATAGTCTGCCATTCGGGTAATTCGCTTTTAGGATCCACTGGAGGTTGCCCACCCTGCGGAGAGGCAAGGGTTACTTCTACCCCAGTGTCCTTCAGTACGTAATAGGGAGCGGCAAACTCTTCCAGCCAGAATCCGGTCTTTATCCCAGTGTTCCCCAACTGATCACGGGACGTGAGAACAATCAATACTTTCACGACTAGCTGCCTCCTTCGCAATGACCGTGCTTTAGAGTCTGCTCCCGATGTTTCGAGACGGTCTTTCAAACACAATCAGGCGAAAACAAAGCGGAGTCAATCGAGCGGAACGGGGGATGAGCAGATACGACTTACGGTGCAGATCGTCAATCTTCAAACACGAATCAGGGCAAAAAACCATGTTTTTTGCCAGGCAGTGTTCGGTGGTAGACTGCGCGTATGCCCGCCAGAAAGAAAGCCAGCAAGAAGCAGACTACTTCAAATAGAAGCGCTGCCCGCAGGAAAGGAGCAGCCACGAAGCTGAAGACGCCGGCTAGGAAAAAATTGGTTACCAAGAAGGCCGGTCCGACGAAGAGAGTGGCGAAGGCGAAGGCAGCTCCGAAAAAGACAGTAGCAAAAGCGACCATGCGCCGCAGTAAAACAGCCAGCAGTAAATCGGCTCCCGTGCGTAAGAAGGAGCTTTCGCCGAAAAGGCAAAGGGCCGATGCTACGAACTTCGCGTCACCCGGATTGGGAGCGGACTCTGGTGGGCAATCCGGAGATCTGCAGGGGCTATCCAACGTCGAACGCGCTGATTCCGAGAGTGTCGACGAATTGCTTGAAGAAGGAAACTCACTTGAGGCAGGAGTGGTGGCTGGTGTAGAAGAAGCTGACAATGCTGACGAGAAAGAACTTCACACCCGAGAAGTGCCAGAAGACGACGTCCCAGAGGAATATCTGGATGAGGAGTAATTTGCGACGACCGCCCCAAAATGCGAACTGAGGGGAACTCCTGAAGGCAACCATTCTTAATCCTGGCAGCGTTTTGCTAGGTTCACGCCTACATATGGAAGCTATTGGCCATGCAATAACAATCGTACTGCTCGCCTTGTCTCTCAGGTTGCTATGGAGATCGTCTTCGTTCCAAAAAGCTAAAATTGAGCCGGGCCGAAAGCTTTTTCCCGCAACAAAAGCTATTCGTGTATTCGTGGTTTTGGCCGGCATTGTTTTTTCCGCCCTTGTAATTGGTTCATTTTTCATGGCCCGCAAGCCGGGAGAATGGTGGGTGCCTTACTTATTCCTTGGATTTCTTCAGCTGGTTTTGTTTGCTTATCCTCCGCTCTTGACGATCGAAGTGGATGGAGTCGAATCACGTACCTGGTTTGGCCCGGTGAAAAAGATCCGATGGGAAGAGATCGCCAGTCTGCATTACAACTCCGGCAACAACCAATTCACTGTGCGAGATGCGCAGGAGCGAAAGATTACCCACGCTGGATTTAACGTAGATCCATGGGGATTCCGAAGTGAGATTCAAGCGAGGACTCGATTGCCACTTCAGGTGGCGGAACCGGGAATCTGGAAGACGAAAACTCTCGAGATTCCCTACGAAGAAGACGAAGTCACGCTCGACTGATTGCTTTGAGTTTGAGAGCTTTGATCTGGCGGCTGTTCGAGAAGACCTCAATGTCAGCTGACGGCGATCATTCGGCTACTTCTCTGGACAGCGGAAAACGAGGGTTCAATGCCACTCTCATGCACTGACCAACGACCCCAACTTTGCGGCTCCGTATCCAATCCCACGTGCGCGTTATATCGGCAGCGTCGATAAACAGAATGTATGCGGACAGAATGTCCCACTGGAACAGCGGGATGTTCAGGGAGTATTCAAGATAAAGATGCAACAGCAATCCAAGCGCCAATAGGATGTATCGAAATTCCTTCACCCAAATTAAGACACCTAGAGAGAATTCCAGTACAAGCGCAGACCAGCTCTCCAGCTTGAGCATGGTCGGGTGGAGAAGCCATGACGGTACAGGGAACCGCTTGAGCTCTTCAAGGTGATAGATGTAGTACGTCGCGGTTCCTTGTAGCCAGGGCGCTCCCTTCACTTTCCAGCAAAATGTCACGAAATACAGCAGTGCTAGTTCAAACTGGATCATGCGTTGCGCCCAGGGGCTACGCGGCAAGACGGTTGCGTCCTCTTTTCCACGCCACATACGAATAAGACGATCTACAGAAAGAGCGGCCCCGGCGGGCGCGAAGATCAGGAAAAAGCCGGCGACTCGCAAGAACGCGTCCCCACCATGGGTAATGTAGAGGTTTCTTTGGTGGATTGAAGTGAGGCAAAGAAATACGATCAGGCTGTTGAAGCGGGTCAGGAAACCGATTGTCAGCAGTATCGCCGATCCCAAGAATATCCAGAATAATGCTTCGATCCAGGCGTCCGTTTGTGGAAGAATTGCAAACAGGTTCAGCCGGGTACCAGGCTCAAGAGTATGCATGGTAGAAAGGCTCATCCATGCGTGGACACCATACCAGGCCAGCCAGTCAGGCCGCAGCAACACAAGAGTTGCGATGACTAGCGCACCATAAATCGTGCGAAACAATGCGACCGGTAAGGGCGATTGTGGCGTGAAGAAGAACGCATTCCAGGATTCAAACAAGGACCTCAGGCTCACTTCAAATCCTCGGGTTTAACACCATAGGCGTAGAGAATATGTTGGTCCCACGGCTCGGGAACGTAGGACCCGTCTGTGCGAGGAACTATGAACGACCACTTTTGCACCAGAATAATTGTCTTTGCAGGATGTGATGCCGTGCTATTCAGACGCGCAATGTGGCGCGCAGCATCCGGCAAGAGAGCGTCGTTGTCATCCAGGGGCAGGTTGTCTGCGAACTTACGGTAGCGTTCCTTGAAGTAGCGCTCGAAGAGGCTGAGTTGTTCCATCCGCGGAAATGTCCAGGTTGTTCTTGAACCATCTTTATAAACAACTGTAGCTTCGATACAGGTGTTCGCTGCCTTAGGTATCGGGGAGAACATGTCCCAGGCCTGAAACAGCCCAGACCACAAGAAATATGGACGCACTCGATCCTTGCAAAATGCCACTAGCGGGCTGTTTATGGGCACACACCAGCAAGTGATCGCCAGAATGTGAAAGATCAAAAAAGCATTTATGGCGATGTATTTCGCATTCTGTATCCCATAAACCCGCTTCAGCCCCGTGGAGGTCGTCTCAGAACGCAAAATCTTGGGTGTCATCAATCTCCCTTCGCAAATAAATCGGACGGTCAATCAGGCCAAACAGTCAGCGCCCACATGAAGAATCCGGACAAGTCGTTGAGTCCTCATTGCGACAACACCTCTAACACCCCACAATCGAATCGCGTGAACCGAGCCGTACTGCACGGCTTGACCTACATTGCTTTTAGGAACGAGATAGTTCCAAAAACTTGCGCAATGATAAAGGATCGGTTGCATTCGTCCTAGCTCCGGCCGTTGGGGAGAGCCGAGTGATGCCTTGTCTGCCTGGTGGTGGCGAAGTGGCAACGCCAGCCGAAAGAGTGCATTTACACTCAAGTCGGAGCGTTCTGGTCTTTTTCGACGTTCAGTGGGCGTGCTACTTCGATACCAGCAATATGATTTTGGAACTCTGTGGGTCGCGAAACGCAATGTAATTGAAGAAAGGAAGCCTTGCGAGAGTGACTATGGAAGAAGTCGACCCTGAAGCGGATGCTGAACTGTTGCGTCAGATGATGTCGGGGGATGAGCATGGGTTTCTCGGCTTGTACCGCAAATACCAACAAGCCGTCTATCGGTTTTGTCTCCGGCTTAGCGGATCGGGCCACATCGCCGAAGAAACGACTCAAGA
>JAOAPG010000341.1 GCA_025462785.1 Acidobacteriaceae bacterium | reverse complement strand
CCGAAAGGGCGAGGTGAGGACGCCGTCCGGAGCACGCGAGATAGTATCGCTACTAGACAGGAAATCCGCCCGGAATCGGTCAGATCCGAAATATCAGCAGTAAGCACCAAAGCAGTGCCCACCTTTTCGCGCTGGTGCGAAAAGGTGGGAGCTTCACCTATTGCTCCGCCTGAATTCCTCCATACTGCTTCAGCCACTTCAGCTCCTCCCTCACCTTGATCTTGCCGTGCCAGGGATTCTTATCGAGCGAATGCCCTTCGCCTGGAAACACCAGCAACGTACTAGGCACGCCAAGATTGTGCAGAGCATGATCGAGTAGATAATCTTCAGCAACAGCGACGCGGATGTCGTCTGCTCCGGCCACCAAATGTGTGGGAGTGCGAACTTTGTTCATCTGGAAAATCGCCGCCTCGTCCTTATAACGTTGCGCCGCTTCCCAGGGAAGTCCGCCAAGATAATAAGCGTCGTCGAAAGTGGTATCGTCGTTGCCCCAGTTGGCGACATGCTCGACGGCACCCGCACCGGTAACGGCAACCTTCCACTGAGTGGATTGCGTGATGAGCCAATTCGTCATGTAGCCGCCATAGCTGTATCCGCCGACACCAAGATGATTTCGATCGGCAATGCCGTCTTTCACGAGTGCGTCGACGCCTTCAAGAATGTCTTTGCCCGGACGCGAAACCAGCTGCGGGACAATTCCCTTCACGAAATCATCTCCATAGCCGCTGGAACCGCGATAATTCGGCTCAAAGACCAACCATCCCTGATTCGCAGCGAGGCGATCCCATTGATACCAATCGGCTTCAAAGTGGTTGCCGTCAGCATCAATTGGACCACCATGAATCAGCGTGAACATTGGCAAGTTCTTCGCTTCGAACTTTCCCGGAGGATAAATCAGCATGCCTTCGATAGTTGTGCCGTCATCGGCCTTCCAACGATACGGTTTGCCCTTAGGCAGATCGCGTTCCATAAGAAGCTTGTTGAACGACGTGATCGGCTTTGCATCCCGCAACTTGTGAATGCTTTCGGCGACGTAAACTTCGGTCGGCTTCTCCAGAGTGGAGTGAATGAAAACCACTCGCGGAGAATTTTGAGCCGCATCGATGTGGTCGTAAGTTCCCGCCCATCCTGCTTGCCTGGAAAATGGTGCGGAAGCTTTCGACTGCGAGTAGAGCTGAACTTCCGTTCCCAAACGGCCGGTTGCCAGCAAGTCTCCATTATTTAAAAACGCATAATGAGTAATTTCTCCACCAAAATCCGAGGCCGAGCGCTGGGTTCGGCCCGTCTCCGCATCGACCGAATACATGCGCGGCTGGTTGTCGACGTACTTGCCTTCCACCGATCCGATCTCCACATTGAAGAATACGTGCTTGCTGTCTTTGTCCCAGCGGATATCGCGTTCTTGCGCTTCGTTGTGGGTAAGTTGCCGAGGCTGTTGCGTTGGAGAAGCATTTGCCAGATCAACTGCATAGATTTCAAACTCATCGATTTTTTCTTGCCGCTCGGAAACCGACTCAGTTACAAAGGCAAGCTTCCTGCCATCTGGAGAAGCCTCCAATTGCTGAACATGCCACGGGGTGCTGGCAATTGCGCGCGAGCCCGGAGTGGCGTCAGATTCGTCGTCTTTGCTCTCATCTGGGTTCTTGGCGGCTGCTTCCTCATGTCTACGAATCGCATCGGCCAAATCCAGACTAAATATCTGGTCACCGCGTTCGGCGGCGCGATACTGGCTTACATCTTTCCAATCTTTTTTGTACGCATCTTTTTGCGCCTTGGTCCAAGGAGTGCGGGTCGCGAAATAGAGCGTGTGAGAATCTGGCGCCCAGGCAAAGGCATGGACTTCCTCTTCGCCGCGCGTGAGCGCGAAAGCTTCCCCGCCCGCAGGCGAGATCAGATACAGCTGCGCCGTATCTTCCTTGTCTTTCGAGTCTTCGGATTCGGAACCGGCCTTCGTAAGCGGCCTCCGCTCGGATAGAAAAGCAATCCAGCGACCATCAGGCGACCACTGCGGAGAGCTGTCGTGTCCGGATTGCGTGAGTTGGGTGAGGGTTCCGCCGTTGTCGTCGCGATAAAGCCAAAGATCTTTGCGAAAGATGCTCTGGTCCCAATCGGCGCGTTCGGCTTCGATCACAACGGAGCGTCCGTCTGTAGAGATTTTCGCATCGGGAAAGCTGACCGCATTGAAAAACTCATCCAACGTAATCTTGGGTTTATCGGCAGCGAAGGCTGAGATGGAAAAGAAGAAACAAAGGGAGAAGACAACCAAGTGTTTGGGACGCATAGAGTTTGTATCGGATGAAAGGTATACACGAAAAGAAGGCTATTCGTAAACCCGGCGAAAACCCTGGGTCACTTTCATCGGCGGGTGCTTCACCTGCGCCCGCTTTTTCCGCGAATAGAGCAGATGTCTATGGAAAACGCAGCTCGCTTTTGCCGAAAGCTTAATTTGAAATTGTCACGAAATCAGACCTGCGCTGTGGAGAGAATGGACGATCTGTGATTTGTCCGCCGAACTTTGCCGCCCACCGGCCGGGAAGAAGGGATTCGCAGCTTGGGCAGGATCCTTCCGGAGTCAGCCGGTAGTCTTGGATGAAGTATCCGTAGCGCTTGATGAGCAACTCGCCGCACTGCTGGCATTTCGTGTCTTCGAGGTCTCCTACTCTGCCCGGCAGGTTTCCAGCGTAAATGTAACGCAAGCCGTTTTTCTTTCCGATCTCGGCCGCTCGCAATAAATCTCCCGCGCTCGTGTTGGGTGGGCCTGACATTTTGTAGTCCTTGTGAAATGCAGTCACGTGCCAAGGAATGTCGGGCGAGACGCTGGCGAGAAATTCTGTAAGTCCGTGCAATTCTTCATCGGAGTCGTTGAAGCCGGGAATGAGCAAGGTCACGATTTCCAACCACACTCCCATCTCATGCAAGCTGCGAATACTTTCGAGAATGGGAGCAATGCGTCCGCCAAGCTCATGGTAGTGGCGATCGCTGAAGCTTTTTAAGTCGACTTTGTAGAAATCGATCCATGGACGCAGATATTCGAGCACTTGCGGCGTTGCGTTGCCATTGGAAACGAATCCGGTCATCAAGCGGGCAGCTTTGGCTTCCTTGAAAATAGCGACCGCCCATTCACTCGTGATCAGCGGCTCGTTGTAGGTGCTGACTAAAACCTTCGCGCCCTGTTGCAGGGCATCTTTGACCAGCGCATCGGGAGAAGCTTGCTGCGGGGGCGAAACCGCATTTGGATCGCGCAGGGCCTGCGATGTCACCCAGTTCTGGCAATAGGAGCAGTGCAGATCGCATCCGAGCATGCCGAAGCTGTAGGCGAGGGCACCGGGATAGGCGTGGAAGAAAGGCTTCTTCTCAATGGGATCGCATTGCACGCCGCCGACATATCCCCAAGGCACGTAGAGAGTTCCGCCTTCGTTGTAGCGAACTTTGCAAACTCCGGCTTGGCCTTCGGGAATGGGGCAGCGGTGTCCACAGGCGAAACAGCGGACGCGATTGCGATCCAGCCTTTCGTAAAGGTCGGGATCAGCTTCCTGAACGTTCCGGTTGAGGATGTCGCGAAGAGTGGACACAACAGATCCTGGGGATATTGTAACTCTTCAAATTCCAGGAAGAATGGCCAGGAAAGAGTACTTCGCCGCGGTACGGGTTCGGGAAGATTTTCCGAGGGTGATCGGAGCTGGATCCAGAATGCCCCGCCAGGGCCCACGGATGGGTTCTGGGCGCCGAACGGGCGTCCAGAGACCCAGAACACACGCCCGAGAAACTGCAAAGCCTCAGATCGCAAATTTAGCCAATAGCTAATACAGACGGTTTTGTAAGTACAGAAACATATCTTGGTCAAAGCCCAAAACCAAAGCTAATGAACCAACATAAACTTTAACCTGGCGACTCAATGCCGTGCGAAATCTTCGAGAATGGGTTAGTCCCTCTTGACAGGGTTCCCAACGAGGTACAAACTTAGTTCGTCCTTCCCCCGCAAATACCAGATGGGATTAACCCAAGCCATATGGGATTAGCCCACTCAGATTAGTTTTCGTCCGGATCTTCTTCCCAAGGCCCCAGAGACTAGGCTAGATGGAGCACGCCCGTATGGGTAACGAAGAACTGAACGCAGGTTTCCTTGTTTTGGACGATAAACCAAAACTGTTAATGTTTAATTCCGAAGCCGTAAAAATACTCACCTACCCAACAATTTCACAAAAAATCAAATGCCTCGACACCTTTCTGACCGATCGTATTTGCAAAGGACTAGTTACCGGCCACTCCGGCGCTGGTCTCACGTTCACACACGAATTCAAGTCAGGAAATCGACGTTATGTGTGCCGCGCGTTTGAGCTATCCGTAAATGCACTTACCGCGCAAACAAACGGAACCTCCCAGCAAACCAAAGTTTTGCTTTTGGAAAGGAACCTATCGCGAGTAAATGCGTTGTCCAGTGCGTCCCGACTGTTTGGCTTCACCCTTCGCGAGAATCAAACGGTCGAGCTATTGCTGCAAGGACTTACCAGCAAGGAGATCGCAAGTCGCTTAGGTATCAGACCAAATACAGTACAGGCATTCGTTCGCATGGTGATGGTCAAGATGGGCGTTACTACGCGTTCTGGAATCGTTGGCAAGCTTTTCGTTTCCCAGTCGTAGGTGAGCCGCATGAAATTCTAGCCGCAGTTCAAGCTAACTCTGTCAGACTTTCTCTCTTCATTTTGCTACTCCACGCTCTGGCGCAAGTGTCCGACCCAACACCGTACTCTAATGTTGTAAGGGACACTCCCATTGTGCTTTCTAGCGTGCAAGTGGTTCTCGAGCCTCGAAAAACTTCTGCGATCTTCGGATAAACAAATTGAGTGTTGCCTCATGGGAACGTCCTCCTCTTTTAAGTCGACGCGAAGGGAGGCTAGGCCAGCTACTTACAATGGGTCCCCAAATCTTGCACGAGGTAAAACTTCTGGGAATTCCCCGATGTTGTAATGCTTCTGGGTATAGGGACTTGGTACGGCTGGAGAGGGCCGTGCGATCTAGAACAGGAACTGCAGACCTGAGAGATACGCGGGTGGTTGCACCGGCTGCTTCTTCGTCCAGCGAACCGATAACACTGTAGGCACGGGCACTGGAATTTCCGTAACTCCGATTTCACACAGAAGCACAGATGCCTCCCGTACCGGCTGCTCGCTAAGGAAACAGATCCCTCCTTTGCTGACATTCTGGACGCGACCGGCGAAATGCAATTCAGTGTGGGCTTTAGAGTCAAAGGGAGCCAGGTCACGAACTGTCATGTCGAGCACTTGGGGAAAGCGCGGATGGTTGCGTCGATCCCGCGAATTTATATCTTTCACAGCACGGGATATTTTACGCAAATGGCAACGAACGTAAAGTCTGCAAACGGGTTAGTTCGGTGAGATTAGGAGTGAATGTAAGTTGTTAACGCCAGATGCACCTTACATCTGGGGTCCCACAATTTTTCCTACGATGCCGGACCGAGTCGAGACTCCCATCTTGACCATCACGAGCCGGAGAAACGCCTTCACTGTGTTTGGGCTGATGTTCATGCGGGCTGCAATTTGTTTGCTGGTGAGACCTTGCAGCAGCAGTTCTATCGTCTGGCGCTCGCGTTCGGTGAAGTCGAACTGCTTTGATATTTCCAGTAAGGCGGAAGCGCCTGACGAATGCCTTTCAAGTGTGATGGCAATGGCGGGGCCAGTTCCATTATTATGCCCGTCAAGCCGAAAGGCGCGGCAAAGATAGCGCCGCATCCCGGACTTGAATTCCTTCACGAAATCCAGGGACTCTCGGGATTGCCGGTCCACCAGCCCGGAGCGTACCTTGTCTGTGAGAAAAACATCGAGGCGCTTGATCTTGTCGGCAGCGTTCGGAAACGTAAGGATTTTTAGAGCCTCGGAATTGTAAGCGATAGGGCTCAAAGTACAGCTTACAAACAGGAAACCCGGTATTGATCCTCCAACTGCCACAGCAACTCCTAAATTCGCTTAACGTTCTGCAGTACTCAAGTGAACAGGCTGATGCCGCTCGCAAAGTATGACTGGATTCCTGCGCAGTGCCGAGGATCACACTGGCCTTATTAAATTGGACCGTCAGCCGAGGCAAATTGACGACGCGCAACGCGTGGTCTGTCCATTGCTTCCAGGGGATGGGAGACGTTGTCCGAAGTTTGCCACCTGGAAATCCTGATGTCAAGGTCGAACGGCCTCGCGGGCGCTTGGCGTACGAACTACGTGGTTTCTGTTCGTCCAAATGGATTAAGCCGTAATTGATCATCGTCCTCGCGCTGCCAGTTGGCGCTTTTTCAAACAGGGGCACGGTCGGAAAGCCCAAAGGCGTGAATTTCTTTCGGCTACTTGCGAAATGGTTAGGTGCCTCGGCCAATCGGGGAGCGAGTCTGGTGTTTACAAATTTCGCTGTTGAGGTCGCGGGACAGATGGGTTCGAGTATTATTCGTGAGTTCTTATCTAAACGACTCACGACAAATGTGCCGGGGAACGGCAAACCAAGTACGCCGGGCAATGGAAAACCATGAACGTGGGCAGAAAGGAGTCCCCCATCACGCCTGCAAGGGCTCTGAAATTCGCCCTTACTCTGGCACAGACTCCGGCTGTGAAGTCGGGATCGTTCCGGCTGAGAACCGCATTGGCTGAAGCCGGTATCCATCCCTCGTTCGTATGTGGTACTTCTTCATGTGATTGCCAATCAGCTTCACTGTGATTGGGCGCCAGCCCCGGTTAGGATTCGGTCTCGGGTAATAACTGAGCGAATAGAGATGGGCCAGGTCATCGCGTATTGACTCCAGCGCGCGTTTCTCGTCTCGCCAGTCTTTGGCAAAATAGGCTCTGCCACCCGTGGCAGCGGTCATTCGTTCAAAGACCGCGGTGGAAACTGGTTCGAGCCTAGCCTGGCGAGTACTGATCATGTAGATTGCGGTTCCGGTCGATTGCGCTAACTCAGCTACATCTTCCGGAGGCACCATACTGGCGTTATCGGGACCGTTGGAAAAAACGACCACCACCTTTTTCCCGGTGTATTGCGATGCATCCTTCACCGTTAGAAGAAGAGTGTTATACAGCGCGGCATCGTCCCCCGCTACCGTCCCGCGTACACCGCGCAAAACCACAGAGCGATCGGAGGTGAGTGGGGCGGCTCGCGAAAGGTCTCGGCTATAGGAATAGAAAGCAACCTTGTCCGCTCGTTCCAGCGTGCGGACGAAGTCTGCAATGGCATCTTGTGCGAAAACGAATCCCCGATACATGTAATTGCTGGTATCAAACAGGATGAAAACTTTAGCGCCGGTTATCGCCGTTTCTATGGAGTCAGGCTGGTGCTCTGCGGACGAGCGGAGAGTTGAGTCAGCCGATTGCCCATCGGATTGAGCTGGAACCTTGTCTCCTGATGGAGAAACTTCTAGCAATCTGCGAGCGGGCTCGTTGCCCTCTCCGAAGGTGGCAATCTTTTCCGGAATGCCGTCTTCCGTAATCGCAAAATCTTCCGGGCGAAGGCCCATAACATAGTTTCCCTTCTTGTCACTCACCGCGACATTCAACTGCACCATATCGACGGTGACTCTGATATCGGGAACTCGTTCTTGAGCCAGTACTGACGGTCGAGGGCCTGTAAGAAAAAAGAAGCTCCCAAGAAGTAAAGCTAGAAGTATGACGCGCCTTTTCTCCATAAGATTCCTGCACACACCAGGCTGCCGCAGAGCGGAAGAATGGTAAAAATTCTATTCGCATTTTTTAAAACATCTTCCCAAGCCTTCTATCTAAGGACCACCTGCCGTCGTTGCAACCACAAATTTTCCCTGGCGGAACTCTTCGCCTGTTTCCCGCATGGCACGCAGAACAGCAGGCCAATCTTCCAAGTCAGTAGCAAAAATCTTCATTACCATGTGCCCCGTCAATTCGGGAACCAATCGGTTTAGCATCACGGGGGAATAGCCCATTTCATCCGCCAAGCGAGCCCAATACAAATTACCTGAGTCCCACGACTCAGCGAGTAAGCGGCTGGAATATCCTGAAAAGGCGGGAAACGGTTTCAGGTTCAGCAGCTCGCGAGAGTAACTCTGCGTTAGCACGGGATGAGGCACGCCGAAATCTTGCGACAGCCGCCCCCAGTTCGTCTCTGCTGGATGCTCCCGACAAAGACCTGTCAATTCCTGACTTGCAGGACCCAAAGACTCAGCGTCTCCCGGAAAGCGCCTTCGATATTCCGCCGCAAGGTAAAACGTATCTGCCGGTGACATTTGAGATAGTACCTCGGCTAATCGGCCGGCCCGTAAATCCTGCTCCACTTGTATTGATCTTTTCGGAGCCATACGTTCGGAAAGAATATTAATCACCTTACCTCTCGGTTCTTCGCTTCCAGACGCAGTGCTCAAAATTTCCTCGCCTGATCTCTGGTAAAGGGTAATGGCATGGAGTTCATTCGGGGTCACGTCCCACCAGCGCGGCAAAGTCGCACTCAGTAAAAGACCGGGCACCATCTCCCTCCAGATGAGAGCCTGGACGTTTTCCGGGGATATAAAATCCTGTTCCACCTCTGCGAGAACATAAGGCAAGTCCGCCAGCGAGCCAATTAGATGAGCTCCACCGGCTGCGGGTGATCCCTCACCAAATAATTGTGGCGCTTGCCAGACGTGTTCCACACCAACAACGGTGTCTCCTGAGAAGTCATGGGAGCGGACAAAAAGCGGATTGTTGTGAAGCATTTGGGCGCCAGGAGGTTCGTAGTACGCGTAGTTCAAACCGACCAGAGTATCCCTTAAGAAAGAAGACAGCTTACCGCGAGCTTCTTCCAATTGTGCGCGAGATGCAGGCGACTTAATCACCTTTATCAAATCCGTTCGCATCTGCAATTCGGTATGACGATTGTTGTAGATTCCCGCCGCCCATTGCGTTCTCTCTCCACCTGTAAAGAGCGGACGCGGCATCTCGAACTCCTGAAGTTCTCCAGCCAGGGAAATCAGGCTATCGCCGGCATGGCCGCCTCGCACCATTTCATTCAAACCGTCACCGAGCTGCATCAACGTATCGAGCGAAACCAAGCGCTGACCATCCATTACAGAGCGGATTCTGTTCGCTATTTCCTGGTGGATTCGTTGACCATCAACGCTCGTTTGACGAGGTCCAGCCAGCAAATCGATGATTTCATCCTGGGAATAATTGGGTTTACCCGTCGCCGTGCGCAAAGTCTCTCCGAGCGAATTGCGGCCTGCGTCAAAGAGCTGAGCAGAGGAGTGAATATCGGCAAAATACTTAGTCACTTTCTGCCACGACTCGTTCAACTCGGTGTTCGGGATCTGTTTCTGACGCGCCAGTATTTGCCAAACTCCAATATTGGCTTGGAAAGTCCCCATAGCATTGCCGCGCAGCGTATGGTTTGGAATTCTGCCAACAGCCTCTGCCACATTTAGGAAACTGGTGATGGATGCATCGCCCAAATCTGGAAACTCGGAGAAGATCAAATACTGGTTGCTGAAGTCGGCAAACCTGTCTGCTAGCAAGCGTACTGTTTGGGGACTCAGGCGCTTGTCCGAGGGCCGCTTGGCATCCAGTTCACTAACCGCAAGATACGTCTGCAAGGGGCCAGAGTCTGTCTCCACCCGAGAGAGCGCGACCATGGCCTCCAGCAGTTGCTCGGGACGATTCCATTGCCTGGCTCGCCGACCCCAATCACGGACAATCTTGGAATCGGTCTTTTGGCGAAGTATTTCCTTCCAGACATCCAGATTTCCCGGGACATGAGGTTCGCCATTAGGTTCCCATTGAATGGAGGTCAGGAGAAGTAGAAGTCCTGGAGCTGGCCGAAACGCTTGTCTGGCTGCTTCGATGGAAGGGCGTCCGCGAAAAGCCTCGTAGTAGCGCTTCAGTCCAGCTTGGGCGAAGTGTGCCTGCTGAGCCGGATTAACCCGTAACAAGGCGTCAAAATATGCGGCCAGCCAACCTTTATCTTTCGCCAGCAGTTTCGGAACAAAGTCTTTCGGTGAGTCAGGGCTTGCTCCTACCAAATCCTGCCATACCGGTTCCGGTCCGGCTGGTAACAGCACGCGTCCCGAGCGAATACTAATGTGACTACCGTAGAAATCGAGAGTGTCGGCAGTGGGAAGCAATCTTCCTAGCCCAACCGATTGCCGCAAGGCAGCTCTGGTTTCCGTATCAATTCGAGTCATGGCCCAATAAAGACGTGCAAGCAAAGGGTCGCGTAAGAGCACATCCACTAAATTGTTGCCAGCCTTGCCGCCTTCTTTGCTTGCTGATACCCAATCCCTTTCCGTAAACAACACGGGGACCGGTGACTCTGGGAATGAATAGACAAACGGCTTGCCTCCGGCCTCGAAACCCTGGAGGGCTTCTTCGAGATCGAGTAAGGGAAAGCCGGAGTCGGTGGTTAGAAATGCCCTTTCTCCGTCGGCGGTTAATAATGAAGTTGTGCTGCGTCCACAATCTGGCCGGAGTGCATAGCCCAAAACCCGCATAAGAGGTCTTGCCTGCTCGCAACTGGAAATGCGGATGACCCTGTCAGGACCTGCCAAAGCCGACAATTCCCTTGCCTGATGCACATATCGATTTAGCAGGACCAGGAATTCCGTTGGCCTTCCCGTGCCTTGCCAGCCCTCATAACCTTGCGCAAACACATTGTGAGCCAGCAAGGGCAGGACTTCCACGGAAGAGACCTTCTGGCTGATGCCAGCCATCCGCAAAAACGAGCGCAAGGGGCCCGGGATCATGACTACCGCCCCTTGAGACGCTTGAGGTGCAGAGGATTGCGAACCCGGCTCTTCGAGTGAATCGCTCAATGAGGAACTCGAAGGAGACGCACTGAACGCAGGGATGACCAAGCGCGGAGTAAGCAGGGAAATTGCTAGAAGAAAGGAGGAAAGCAGGTAAAGAGGAGATTTCATGGCTGGAGTCCCCAAAACCTCAAAACATTTTGCAGCCTTATCTCGGCAAAGCCAAGGAAACAGAAGAAATTCTCACATAAGGAGTTCGCCAACTCAAGT
>JAOAPG010000020.1 GCA_025462785.1 Acidobacteriaceae bacterium | reverse complement strand
GGAGCTCTAGCTCCCCGTTGGGGTCGATCACACTTCCCGGTGCTGCCCAGAACATGGTTTTCTGGACTGACAACAACACCGTTTTTGTTCCCGTGCCTACTGCGACCAGCGTCTTCAATCCAAACGTTCCCGGCGATTTGGAAGTTCTAAATCTTGGGTCGGCGACAATTAGCGCAACCATACCGATACCTAGTGCACAATATGAGTCGCTTTCTCCTGACGGTAATCGGCTTGTAGTCCTTGGTACAAATGCGAACGTCGTGGGCATCGTAACGCCGCTTCTCATTGGCACGAATTCTTCTCCGGCAAATGTCATCACGGGATTTGATCGCCCGGCGGCGGCTGTGTTCAATGGCTCAGATTTGTACATTCTTGACTGCGGAATTGAGTGCGGTGGCATCGGTCCAGCCAGCATTATTCATCAGGATCCGAGCAGTTCGACGGCGGGCACGCCGGTTCCGCTGGTGAGCGGCGGCATAAACGGGGGTGCCACAGCCGCTTTTATTTCAGGCAGTACCATGTACGTGGCGGGGACCCCGCCTGGGACGACTTGCCCTCCGGGAACAGCCGCAACACATTGTGGCATCCTCAGCGTAGTCGATCTCGGGACATTAGCGGTCAGTGCTTCTGCCATCATTACCGACGGCTATCATGACCGCATGCAGATGGGGGCCAACGGCCAGCTTTTCATCGGAGCGAACACCTGCACCAATATAACGACGTCCACCGAAACCCGGGGATGTTTATCGATTGTGAACACTTCGAACGCCAGCGGGATTACGAATTCGAGCGTTGTGTTCCCGCCAGACAATGGCAACGTGACAGGCATTCAGCCTATTACCAATCGGAATGTCGTCTATGTTTGTGAAGGCGGACACTTCCGTATTTACGACACCACTATCGACAAGCTCCTAGTGCAAAGCAAAACAGTCAGCATCACAGGTCAAGCTACGGATGTGCTCTTGGTCGACGGGCCGCCATAGTACCCGAAAGATGAGCTGGGAGAAGCCCGTGGCCTATCGACTGGGTTCGAGCGTGAGGCGATGGATCGTCGTGCTCTTAACAGCCTCGCTCGAAAACGGCCACCGGAAGCTTGATCCCTCATACCAAGCGTTCCACTGATCCATGTAATACGGACTTAGGAAGTTCCCACCCTCTCCGGTAACGATGTTCAGCGTGGATTGATCGAAGTCTGACAGATCGAGAGTCATCCGCTCCGAGGGACCGTGGCTTCTCGAAACCGCTTTTACGGTGTAACTACTTCCCGATTGCGGCTGTAATCCTGGACCTGCCCAGTGTTGCAGAATTGGAATTGTGCCGAAGATCGGATGCTGTATCTCGAGTGGATTGGCATTGCCCCACGCCCAGGAATTCAAATCCTTCGGCGTGGTAGCTCCGTCGACTGAAGCTTCAAGCGCCGCCGCTAATAGCTCTTCATAACTTCCGTACGCTTGCGGAAGCCAACGCTTGGGCTGTTGTTGTAGAACATTTTCCAGCCATACGGATTGCATCATCCAGCTGTACTTTTTCCAATTCAGTTCAGCTCCGGCACGTTTGGGATCATCTGGCGCGGGACCTAACTTCGGCTCGAGCAGCAGGCGAACCAATTGTTTCCGCGCCTGGGTTTCAATTGTGGGCGCGGCAGAGCTGGCCGTCATCCTGCCATCCCATTGCCGCAGAATCTCGGCTGCATCTTTGGCACGGGCGGGCGGGTTCTTCGCATGGTCTATCGCATTTACAAAGCGCTCGGCGCAAAAGCGATCGAATTCTGAATAGATATCAGTTTCAAGAGCCAACATGTCTGCCGCGGAAAATTTCTTACCGGACTCAAGTACGCGGTATACGCGAGCGGAGCGCCACGGCGCTTCCCACTCTGTGCTGATCGAGTATGGATATCGGTCCGGAGTGATTCGCCCGTTAGCGGTGGCTAATATTCCAGACGGGGGATTGTACGCGCTAGGCAGCTTGTCGAAAGGGATGTAGCCCGTCCATTCGTGTGCATCGTCACTGCCATTTTCCGGCAAGCTGCCGTCGCCAGAGGCGCGGATGGGAATCTTACCAGTGGCTTGATATCCGATATTGCCATGCACATCGGCATAGACGACATTTTGTGCCGGCGCGTCAAATTCGGAAAACGCACCGCGAAACTCAGTCCAATTCTGAGCTGAATTCACCGCTAAAAACGGATTGCGAATGCCGTCATATAAAGTCCAGCGCAGTGCGATTTTGCGGGCTTCGCCCGGAGCCAATTCGCTAACAATGGGCCCGTGCCGAGTGAGAACTACATCGAGTGTGATGTCCGGCTTGCCTTTTACCTTGATTATCTCTGTGCGGTGATCCGGCTGTTTCCAGCCGTCGGGGGTTAAATATCGACCGCTCGCGTCAAACGTTTCTATGTAAGCGTCTTCGACGGTCGGACCAATGTTCGTGAATCCCCATGCAATGCGCCGATTGTGCCCAACAACAACGTAAGGCAGGCCCGGAAGTGTAACTCCAGCCACGTCAAAATTACCGCTACGCAAATGAGCTTCGTACCAAAGATCAGGTAACTGGTGTCCGAGGTGCATGTCATTTGATAGTAGTGGCTTTCCCGAAACCGTGTGAGCTCCGGAGACTACCCAATTGTTAGAACCCACGACGAAGCGAGGATCTTCTGAACCCAGATCGGCCGGCGAAGGAGCTCCGGAAAAGTCTAACGGTCTGCTCTGCATCGCCACTGAGTTGGCTGGGCCCGATTCCTCGTCGTCATCGTCATCCTGTGAGTCATCAGATGCCTTATTTTTGTTTAGTGAGTTCTTGTCGAGGGTCGAATCTAGCCCTGTGGGCGGATGGTCGTGCGAAGAAATATTCACGAAGAGATCGGCGGTGAGTTCAGGTCCAAGTTTCGCCAGGATCTTTTCCCGTATAAGAGCACTCTTGGGGCTCGTGCTCAGATCCTCGACCATCTGCGCCGCCACCAACATCGAGTCTTCAGGAGTCCAAGGCCGAGGAGCGTAACGTAGGATGCGAAACTCCAAAGGCAGCCGGTCGCGATGCGAGTTAATGTAAGCGTTGACTCCGCGCGCATACGCGTAGAAATACCTCCGGTTTTCCGGAGTGGTAATCGCGACAGCTTTTTGTGCGGCCGTTCTTAGTCCAACTATGCGCTGTTTGCGGTCGTGCTCGACTACATCTTCGCCCAAAATTTCGGATAGATCACCAGCTGCGAAGCGTCTCATTCCATCCATTTGAAACATACGATCGCTGGCAGTTATATAGCCTTGGGCGAAAAAAAGATCGTCAAGACTGAGCGCTTCGATCGTAGGAACGCCGTGCGAGTCCCGCGTGACAGTAACTGAATTTGCGAGTCCAGAGACTTGCAGCTTGCCGTCAAGTTGCGGGAGCGCCAAGCGCGCAATGGAATAAATCCACCCTACGGTACCGAGAATGGCGACGATAAAGATTAATGCTAAATATGCGACGACCCGCCGAAGGCGGGCACGTGGACGCGTATAAACCGCTGTACTGGAGCTGACCATAGCAAGCCTCATGATTCTAGGGGTGGACGCATAGGGAAGACAAATAAGTTTGCTTACATGACAACTCACCGGGCGATTTCAACATTTGGCGACGTTTGAAAACGCCAGTATGATTCAAGGGGCGGCAGTACAAGATCTCAGAACCCCATGTTGCAGAAACGCATCGACGATCAGCCTAGTATTTCTCGCGAAATGGTTCGTGAGGCTGAGGACATCCTGCACCGTCATTTGAAGCGCGTCGGCCTTAAACAAACGGCGCAAAGGGACACTATTCTCCGCACCTTCTTGGAGACGCGGGAACATCTTTCATTAAACGAATTACATGGACTCGTTCGGAAGAAAGATGCGCGCATCGGATTCACCACTGTCTACCGCACATTAAAACTGTTCGTCGAATGTGGCCTCGCCAGTGAGGTCGCATTTCATGACGGTATTGCGCGATACGAACATCAGTACAACCGCCGCAGCCACCACCACATGGTCTGCACCGAGTGCGGCAGTTCGGTCGAATTTTTTTCCACCGAAGTCGAGCGCTTAGAGCAGGAGATAGGACGCAAACATAATTACGTCACCACACGCCACACATTTCAGGTTTACGGGACGTGTGAGGACTGCCGCAAAAGGAACGCGCCGCGACAATTGGTGTAAAAGCTCCCTCCAAATTCGGGAATGGGCGATATGGTAATTTCAAGCAGCAGTCATATTTGACCGATTTGGGGGCAGGTTGAGCCTAGAGAATCTCTTAGATGACGATCCCGTGCCGGTCGAGATCGCCACCACAACGCAGGATCGCGTCCTTGCCGCTTTGGCCTACTTCACCTTTATCCCGGCTGTGGCATTGCTTCTCATGCCAAGCTACAAAAATAAACGCTTCGTCCGCTTCCATTCGCTCCAGTCGATACTCCTCTCGGTTGCAGTGGTTCTCGCCGCTGTCGCTGTCCGAGCGATATTCTTTGTTCTTTCTGCGGTTCCGAGCGTTGCATTCTTGATTGGCTGGCTTGCCGCATTCCTAGTTGCGCTGGGCTTGTTTCTTCTGTGGGTTGTGCTGGTGGTGAAGGCATTCCAAGGGAAGAGGTTTATTGTGCCGCTGGTTGGGGGGATAGCGGAAAAGCAGAGTGCCTAGGCCTCTCAAATTCACGACCCTCAGATTTACTTAAGCAAGATTCCGATTGCCTTGATGCGCCGGGTCTGTTACTGTGCGCGCGATCAAGCTTGGCCCGTGTCAAATGCCACTTATTCGCACCGGCGGTCGAATTAAGTTGGTTCGAGCTATATATGGCATTTTGCAGCGCATGTGGCGCTCAAATACCCGCGGGAGCGACAGTGTGTCCGGTGTGTAATCGCTCGGTAGGCCCCGTAGCCCCAGCTGTTACGGGAACGACCGGGGGCTTGTCTGACAACATCGCCGGAATGCTAGCGTACGTGACCATTATCCCGGCCATCGTTTTCTTGGTAATGGAGCCATACAACAAGAGCAAGTTCGTCCGGTTCCATTCGTTCCAGTC
>JAOAPG010000302.1 GCA_025462785.1 Acidobacteriaceae bacterium | reverse complement strand
CCTGAAAGCGTTTGTGAAAGTCCTCGCGCTCGAGCATCTGTGAAATGGTAAATTTGGCCGTGAGGCGAATCCAATCCGCGGACTTCAACTTGTCAAACCACTCGCTGTTGAAGCGCGTCTCGGTTTTATGCGAGTCGAGAATTTTGTAGACCTGCGCCATATATGTCTTGGCGTTGCGCATGATCTCTTCGGAAGTCAGCGGAGGCCGAGTGGCAGAGCGGCCCGTAGGATCCCCGATCATCCCCGTAAAGTCGCCGATTAAAAAGATGACGGTGTGCCCAAGGTCCTGAAAGTGCTTGAGCTTTCGTAGAAGCACGGTATGGCCGAGATGCAAGTCGGGCGCAGTCGGGTCAAATCCAGCCTTAACGCGCAAAGGCTTGCCGGAAGCCAGAGATTTCTCCAGCTTCGACCGCAGTTCTGGCTCCTTCACGATTTCAGCGGAGCCTTTCTTGATGTAAGTGAGTTGTTCGTCAACAGGGGCGAAAGTGGGCATCGTCAGGAGATTATACCGAGGAGTAGGGCCAACGTGACGGGTACGGCCTAGTGTCGTGTGCTTTTCATCACGAATCTTCGGCCGGCCACCTCAAACTTCTCTTCCAGAACCAAATTGATGGCCTCCGAATAAGCGATGTGCTCCTGTTCTAGGATTCTCTCCGCTAGCGAATGCTCGTTGTCAGTATCGAGTACGGGGACCGCTTTCTGGATAACGATCGCCCCGTGATCGAGTTCTTCATCGACGAAGTGCACTGTACATCCCGCTATCTTCACTCCGTAGGCAAAAGCCTGCTCTTGCGCCTCAAGTCCGGGGAACGCCGGCAGCAGCGACGGATGAATATTCAAAATGCGCTGAGGGAATTGTTGGACGAACCACGGTGACAGCAGGCGCATATATCCCGCGAGACATATGAGATCGACTTTATGTTCCCGCAAAGCGGCGACCACTTCGCGATCGTGTTGCTCACGCTCCTTGCCTTTAGAAGATATGGCCAGTGCAGTCAGCCCCAGAAGCCGAGCCGTTTCCAGACCACCTGCATCAGGCTTATTAGAGATGACGACAGCAATGCGCGCATCGCGAATCTGCCCCGAGGCGACGTTGCGGGCGATGGCCTCAAAATTCGAGCCACGCCCCGAAAGAAGAATTGCCAGATTTCTCATAGGGAATTCAACTGAAGATCATAACTCAGGACAAAGAAGACAGCTCTGACCAGTTATCAACTTCCAGTTGGCAGTTCCATGAGCGAAAGTCCGCTTGCGTTCCACTACATCTAACGCACGCAGGAATAGTTCACCGAATCGGTTGGCCGTTGGCTTTCATGTCCGCAATCAATTTTTGATCTTGGTCTACTAGAGCTGGAGGCAGTTTTGCGTACTCGAGCTGTTCCGCTAAGTTTTGTCCGTCTGTAATGATGAATGAAGAAACTTTAGTGTCTGCCGTTTTTTCGCATCACTTCCATCTGTCGGTAACAGCAAAAATGTAAGGCCGCAAATCGGGTATGCATTCTTGGCGGAGGCAGGTGGATCAACAATAGGCGTGCGGACGTCTTTCAATAATTCATCATGGAAGGCGTCAATCGCAGGGGTCGTTGTTGCCGGACTAGGCTCTTCCCAATTACCTGCCCGATTACGAATCAATGCAACCGGCAGATTGTTCTCTTTCGCATAAGTTAGCTCCAGATAGCCAATCGTGCCGGGAGTTTGCTTACTATGCCTGTCACTCCTTCGCTGCCCTTAGCGCCAAGTCCTACCGGCCAGCTTACGGATACTCCCTTGCCAACTTTGGCCCACTCGGGACTTACTTTGGCCAGGTAAGTGGTAAAGATGTTAGTCGTGCCGCTGCCGTCAGAACGATGAGCCACGATAATGTCATGATTCGGTAAATCGATTCCATCGTTGTCCTTCTTCACCGCGGGATCCTGCCATTTCGTGATCTTGCCCAAGTAGATCCCGGCCAACGTCGCGGCACTCAGCTTGAGAGGTGTTTTCAACTCAGGCAAATTGTAAGTAATGCAGACGGGACCGGCACTCTCTGGAATCTGTATTATAGGCGGCATTTCCTTTAATTGTTCGTCGTCGAGCGCGGCATCACTTGCGCCGAAGTCTACGAATCCCTTCTTGAGTTGCTGTATTCCGCCGCCGCTGCCGATCGACTGATAATTGATTTGTACCCTCGGATGATTGCTTTGGAAGGTGCTGATCCAGCGACTCATAATCGGATAAACGAATGTGCTTCCCGCTCCGATAATCGAGTTCTCGGCTCCTGATGGCCGGACGCTCTCGTTATTGGAAGACTTGTTGCACGCCAGGATTAACAGCAAACTGAGAAGTCCGATCCCAAAGCACAGGAAAAAAGATCGATTCATGTTACGCATCAGAAATGCATTCTGCCCAAACGTCGGCGAATCAGAATTTAGTCGGAAGCTATGATTCCGTTGGAAGCTGATCGGAAGTATTAAAGCCGTACTAAAATTTCCGTCTCCTAGTCTTCCCGTGCGCGAAGCTACTGTCCTGGTCTCGTTTGCTCATGCTCTGTCTGGTTGGTATAGTTTTTGTATCCATGTACCAGGACTTTCACGCTCGCGACCGCTGGACCAAAAAAGACGTTCACTGCATTTATCAGGCGCTCATTGTTGCCGTGGCTACGAGGCATGCCGATGCTGTGGACATAAAGTTTCTTGTGGATGGCCGTCCCGTGTGGGTCGCGCTACCTCTGCCCGCTTGGGTGGAATACAAGAATCGTACCAACCAATCGATTACAGATTCCCTCGCCATTGAGATAGCCGGGCATTACTTGAAGACGGCACTTGAATCTGGCGAAGGGGTTGGGCGCGAGATGTATTCGCTTACGGTTGACGAGACCTTGAAGCACTTGGACGCGCTGGTGAATGAGCCTGCGCTTGCCGCTAAGGCCTAACTTCCCAATGTTATTGCAATTGCGGAACTGCGCTCCGGACAGCCCATGCGGCCGTCCGCGGGTAATCCTACAATCGGCAAATCAGCAGTTCCCGTTCATAAATCAGCTCGGATGGCAGATGAGCGTGCAGAAGGATGAACAACTCCTCGTGCCCGATCACTTCGGAGCGCCACGCCACGCGGTCGACGGCCTGTAGTTGCTCAAACCTTTCTTTCGGGAAGTTAAGTCCCTTCCAATTGATGTCTTCATAATGCGGCGTCCATCCTATAGGGGTCTCTTTGCCCTGAGCGCGGCCGCGGACCCGGTCCACGATCCACTTCAGCACGCGCATGTTCTCGCGATAACCTGGCCAGATGAAATTTCCGTCTTTGTCTTTGCGGAACCAATTCACGTGGAAGACACGCGGGGTCTGGCTTAGGGAACGCTGCATTTTGATCCAGTGGCGGAAGTAATCCCCCATGTGGTAGCCACAGAAGGGAAGCATGGCCATGGGATCCCGGCGGACCTTGCCGACTTCACCGGCGGCGGCGGCCGTCATCTCTGAACCCATGGTTGCGCCCATGTAAACTCCGGCGCTCCAGTTGAAGGCCTGATAGATCAGAGGAATGTTGGTAGCGCGTCGGCCACCAAAAATAATGGCGCTGATGGGAACTCCGTTGGGGTCTTCCCATGCTGCGTCAATAGTCGGGCATTGCGACGCTGGTGCGGTAAAGCGGGCATTGGGATGTGCGGCTTTCCTTCCGGTCTTGCCGATCTCGGGCGTCCAGCGCTGACCCTTCCAGTCGATGCATTCGGCTGGCGGCTTCTCTGTCATGCCTTCCCACCACACTCCGCCATCTGGCGTCTGCGCTACGTTCGTGAAGATAGTGTTGCGCGAGAGCGTAGCCATTGCGTTGGGATTAGTCGCGGTAGAGGTCCCCGGAGCTACTCCGAAAAATCCAGCTTCGGGATTAATGGCATGCAAGCGGCCTTCAGCATCAGGCTTAATCCAGGCAATGTCGTCGCCGACCGTCCAGACCTTCCAACCTTCGAAGCCCTTAGGCGGCACCATCATCGCGAAGTTGGTCTTGCCACAGGCGCTAGGAAACGCGGCCGCTACATAGGTCTTCTCGCCTTCCGGACTCTCGACGCCGACGATGAGCATGTGCTCGGCCATCCAGCCTTCATCGCGCGCTATATTCGAGGCGATTCGCAGAGCGAAACACTTCTTGCCTAAGAGCGCGTTACCGCCGTATCCCGAACCGTAGGACCAAATCTCACGGCTCTCGGGGAAGTGCACAATGTACTTTTCTTTATTGCAAGGCCAAGGAACCTCTTTTTGCCCGGGCGCGAGCGGCATTCCCACACTGTGAATGCAGGGAACAACGCGCTTCTCGTCCTTGTCGATCTCTTTGAAAACTTCCAGGCCGATGCGGGTCATGATCCGCATGTTCGCCACAACGTAAGGCGAATCGGTGAGCTCGACGCCGATCTGCGACATGCGCGACCCGATCGGGCCCATGCCGAAGGCCAGAACATACATGGTGCGTCCACGCATGCAGCCGGCGAATTTCTCCTTAAGCTTGCGGCGCATGGTGTAGGGATTTTCCCAATTGTTGGTGGGGCCAGCGCTGTCTTTGGAAAGCGAGCAGATGAATGTGCGATCTTCGACGCGAGCCACATCGTCCGCATCGGAGCGCGCCAGATAACAACCCGGCCAGGTTTTCTGGTTCAGCTTGGTGAGTGTGCCGCTCGCGACCATCTGTCGTAGCAGCTCTTCGTATTCCTCTTGAGAACCATCCACCCAGTGGATGGCATCGGGCCGGGTGAGTTCAGCGGTTTTTTCGACCCACTTGATTAAGTGGATATTTCGGGTGGGTGCCGCGACCGCAAGTGCGCTCTTCATAAGGGGCCGTTCACGACAGTGTCAACTATTTATTCTGCCAGATAAATGCAGGGAATGTCACTTGAGGACTGACCTCGCGGGTCGCCCAATCACGGGGAAACACAAACATAAACGAATCTTTATTAAGCGCGTCTGAGCGCGCGCACGAGTGCAACGAGGATTACTGCTCCCACAATGGCGACAAGGATATTGGGGATCAAGCCGCCACTGGTGTAAATACCCAGAAGTCCCAACACTCGGCTTCCGATGATTGCTCCGGCAATCCCCAGCAGGATGTCCGTTATCACACCGTAGCCAGAGCCCTTCATGATCTTGCCTGTCGCCCATCCGGCGATCAATCCCACAATGATGATGTAGATCACGAGCCCTCCTCGAACAGATAGGGTGTCGGGGCAGACTAAGCTTCGGAAGGAGCCATGTCAATACTACTTCGAGCTAATCGAATGGATTACTTCACACTGATTCCAGCGACAGTCATCATCCTTCCCGTCTTGCCTTTCTCGGCACGATAGGAAAACAGCATGTCAGTGTGGCAGGAGGTACAAAGCGGCGACGTGCTGATGTGCTTTGGGGAAACGCCTATAGCAATCAGCTGTCGACGATTGGCCTCAACCAGATCATGGAAGATTTTCTTCGTCAGCTCGCTGTGTGCGGGAGCGCGTTCCGTCAAAAAGAGCATCGGATTTTTCTCGCGTACCTCGTCGTAGTCCTCGGTTTCACTAAACAGCTCGGCTG
>JAOAPG010000264.1 GCA_025462785.1 Acidobacteriaceae bacterium | reverse complement strand
ACTATAGGAATGGAACTGGGAGTTGACGCAGTATTGATGAACACTGGCATTGCCGCAGCCGAGGATCCTATTCTTATGGCTGAAGCTATGAACCACGCGGTGCTCGCGGGACGTCAGGCTTACTTGGCAGGACGAATGCCGCGAAAGCTTTATGCGACTGCGAGTTCACCACTAGAAGGAATAGTCCGATAGAGAAGCTGGCTTTGGATTCGCCGATTAGTAGTTGAGCGATCGCAAGCCGTTTCTGTTGCAGAAGCTCTTAATCCGAACAGCTTTTTCTGTGATCTCCGTGTCCTCCGTGGTCGGAGCTCTTAACCAAAGAGGACACGGAATCAGTCACGGGTCAGTCTGAATCCAAGGTTACAACATTTTCATGCTGTCGACGTGAATCTTATCGCCAGTTACTTCTCCTGTAACCGCAATGTGATGTCCTTCGTGTCCCTTCAGCGCATCAGGGTTATCGACTACCAGAACTTTCTTGTCATCCGTCACCACCGCCAGATTTGCGCCCTTGGATAGGCATTTCTTGGTGCAAGCAGCGTGCTCTGCAGATGCTCCCTTGGCACCGCACTTGTCATCGCTAACCCATCCGTTGACCGTGGTTTTATCCGCGGCGGACGCGCTCAGAACCATAAGAAACAGAACCGACACTGCTAAAGATCCGAATATTTTTTTCATGTGCAACAGTCTCCTCAAATTTAGCGGCCAAGCCGCAATTTTGTTACGAACTCGTTCCGGAGTGCAGGGTTCAGCAGAAGCACCGGGGAACTGTGTACAGCTGAGATGCCGGGAAGGTGAAGTCCATCTCAATGGTTCAAGGATGAGGGAACTATACCACGCCGATAGGATAACAAGCAGCTCTGGAACGGGCCAGCTAGCGCTTGGCACTGTTGGTGGCAGGAATAGGCCTGTTCGCGACATTCGGCGCGACGTATACGACTTCTCCAGGTTTGGTGTAGTGAAGCACTTCTCGTGCTTCTTTCTCAATGGTCTTGGGATCGGTCTTTAAGGCATTGATTTGCTTACTGTATTGATCGTTTTCTTTTTGCAGGCTATCGATTTCTTTTTGCAGGTTCTGATATTCGGCACGCTTCTGACGATAGACGACCATACCGTTGGCTCCGAACATCACATGCACAAACAACCAAATCGTGAGCACGCCTACCACCCCAGTCGCGATTCGCCGGCGGAAAGTATACGCCGTCGTGAGCGTCGGATGCAGCTTCTCCATGGTGCGCTCGGCGAACGCTTCGGCTTGCGGCGCTCGTTCGACTAGCGCATGGAAGCTATCTTCTGGTTTCCGTAGTGCCCGAATATTTGGGAATCGTTTCACTCGAATATCCATTGCTTTGCCGCCGCGCTCAATTTCTGCAAATCAGCTTCGCTGGCAGCCTCGGAGTAAACTCGCACCACAGGTTCAGTCCCCGAAAGCCGATAGCAGACCCAGGATCCATCTTCGAACACCAGCTTGAGGCCGTCTTTGCGAACTACTTCCGAAACCTTTCGGCCGTAGAACTCGCGAGGCTCTTGCTTCAACTTCTCAGTGAACTGCTCTTTCACCTGTGCGGTCAAGTGGAAGTTCTCTCTTTGTGGATAGAAGGAACCAACTTTGGCAAATAGCTCATGCAATTGTTTGCCCAGTGGCTTGCCACGGCGCGCCACCATCTCACAACAGAGTAGTCCCGCAAGGATGCCGTCTTTCTCCGGCACGTGATGACGAATGGAAAGGCCAGCGCTCTCTTCTCCGCCAATCGCAATTTTGTCGGATTTGATTAACTCTCCGATGTATTTAAATCCCACAGGCGTTTCGTGCAGTTCAACTTTGTAGTGTTTAGCAAGAGCATTGATGAAATTTGTAGTGGCGACTGACTTCCCGACTCCGTTCTTCCAGCCACGGCTCTCGACCAGATAATCGAACAACATGGCGATGATGTAGTTGGGCTGGAAGAATGTCCCGTCTTCATCGACAATGCCAAAGCGGTCTGCGTCTCCATCAGTGGCGATGCCAATGCGCGCCTTGGTCTCACTCATCTTTTTGCGCAGATCTTCAAGCAAATGATCGTCCGGTTCGGGCGCATGGCCTCCGAAAAGCACATCGCGATAATCGTGCACCGTCGCGACCTCGACTCCAGCTTCACGCAGCAACGCGTCGGGATAACCGCGAGCGGCTCCCCAGAGAGGATCGAACGCGACACGCAGGCCAGCTTTCTTTATGCAATCGAGATCAATGATTTCTCTGAGCCGGGCTAGGTACATACCGCGCGGATCAAGGGATCGAGATTTCGCGTGATTCACCGGAGTCTTTTCGGAGTTCGCCTGTTTGCCGCGATCGAATGCGACGATTTGGGCTTCGATCGCATGGGTAGCTTCAGGAAGGGCGGGCGCGCCGTCGGATGTGGAGAACTTAATTCCGTTGTACTCCGGAGGATTGTGCGAGGCGGTGATGTTGATAGCGCCATCCGCGTGCTCGTGAATAACTGCGTAGGAAATTGCGGGCGTCGGCACAGCGTCGTCGATCACGAGGGGAGTGACCCCATGGGCAGAAAGTATTTCAGCGGCCATCCCGCAGAAAGTTTCGCCCAGGAAACGCGGGTCGTGCCCCACGATTACTTTCGCGCCGTTAGGGTTCTGCGAGGCCACATACCGAGCGATACCATGGACCGCACGTCTCACGTTGGCGAAGGTGAACTCGTCCGCCATTACTGCGCGCCATCCGGAGGTACCGAACTTGATTTGGGTTGTCATGATTGTCTTGCCTATTATTGTCTAAGCATTTGTTCGTCTCACGTGTGTTAACGATTAACTGACGAATTGCTTTGGATGCAGGTTAGCGTTCCGCGACCAAGACTCTGAAACGTAAAAACCGATTTTATATGACTAACAAAAAGCTTGTATTGACCACTGCGGGATCCGCCGAGGAAGCCCGCAAGATTGCTCACACATTGGTGGAAGGTAAACTAGCGGCTTGCGTGAACATCGTTCCGCAAATTCAGTCTGTCTACCGCTGGCAGGGAAAAACCGAAGAGGCGCAAGAATGGCTGCTAATTATAAAGACGACTGATGCGGCGTTCGAGCGCGTGAAGGATGCAATCAAAAAGATGCATTCGTACGAGGTACCGGAGTGCATTGCTGTGGAGATTGAAAACGGGAGTCCGGAATATTTGAACTGGATTACTGAGTCAGTCGAAAAGTCCTAATTTGTTGTCATTCCGAAACCTGCGCTAGCAGGTGAGGAATCTGCTGTTCGCCCTCTTCTCACTGGCGAGAAACAGGAGATTCCTCGGCGGCTGCGCCATCTCGGAATGACAATGAATTAGCGACTGGTGATCGCCCTGAATTTGCCGCGGTTTGTGAT
>JAOAPG010000253.1 GCA_025462785.1 Acidobacteriaceae bacterium | reverse complement strand
CCTATGGCTTACGTGATTGCCGAGACTTTATGGGGTAAAAGATGCTTCCTGTGTCCCCGGTTGATTGCATCCATCCTAAGGAGAACACCACCTACGATGATGGCCGACGGGATTCGACGAGGTCTCTGGAGAAAGGAGAAGGCCGTCCCCAGCAAAGTGGGGTGGGAATAAACGCCAAGCAGGTCTCAGCGGAATTGGCCGAGTGTACGCCAATGGCACGGCAGAGACCGCAGTTGCGCCATTCGCTTGTCTCGTCGGCATGCGACGCGATGCATCCGTAGGATTGCTCGTAGGGAGTACTCCAGCCCCTCGCGAGACTCGGGTTCTGGAACCGAAGTGCAGCCCGCCGAAACGATGCCCGCCCGTGCGGTGCCCGCCTGCGTGCCCGGTGCCCGAGCGACTGCTGGATGAGTGTCCACCTCCGGAATGTCCACCACTAGAGTGGCCGCCCCCGCCCCCGTGCTGCGCTTCTGCCGTCACAACGAAGCACAGTAAGACAATCAGAATTAGAGCTATCCGCGTCTGGTGGTGCGCAAGGAAGGCAGTTGGTTTGCGCATGGCCCTCCCACCCCGGACATCTTTTGAGTTTACTCCCGCAATTGCCCTACCGGAGCGATGTGTACGAGTTCCTTTGCTGCCCGAAAAACCAAGCGGGGTTGACATGCTCAAGCTACTTCTGGATGAGCACATTTCCCCGGACCTGGCGGATGGCTTGCGCCGTCGCAGTCGGTCGATGGTCATCCACTGGATGGGGGAGTGGGAGGGTGGCGAGTTTCTTGGGAAAGAAGATTCAGCTTGCCTGCTGGAGGCTGCTAAACAGGGCTTGACCCTAGTCACTTATGATCGGAGGACGATTCCTCCTCTTCTCAAGACCTGGGCAGAAGAAGAGCGACGACACGGTGGTGTAATCTTTGTTGATGAAAAGACAATTTCCCCGCCGGCCATCGGCGATCTCGTTCGCGCTTTGATCCAGCTGTCTAAAGAAACCGGAAAACGGGATTGGGCCTGAACTATATTAATCATAGTAGTACCGAGCGTCGGACCGCTCGAAACGCGCCCCTCCCCGGTGCTGGATCATCCTCTCTCGCCCCGTACTCTCTACAGTGGCAACCAACCCCGGACGAATCGGGCACATCCCTTAGCGGGCTGACACAACGCTACGGAAGCTTTGAAGAGTTCTCACGTCCTACGGCATGGATATCAATGTTGCAACCCGAAACTACGAACGTTGGATGCACGAGTGCGGACCGGTTGTGGAACAACATCTTCAACTCAAACACACGAAGATGAAGGAAGATGCGTTCCAGTTTTTCAGGGGGACCTATTATCGGTGGGCGCAGATCTGGCCAGAGATTTGCCCTGAATGTGCCACTGCGACCGAGGTGCTTAGTGTCGGTGATCTTCATGTTGACAGCTACGGAACGTGGCGGGATGCCGAGGGCCGGCTGTGCTGGGGAGTAGATGATTTTGATGAGGCATATCCTTTACCGTACACAAATGACTTGGTCCGCTTAGCGGCAAGTGCAAAAATCGCACGCAAGCTTGGGCTCTTGACTCTAAAGGCTAGAACAGCATGCGAAGTCATTTTGGACGGATACGAGCAAAGTCTCGAAAAGGGTGGCTGTCCTATCGTTCTTGCCGAGTTGGAAAGAGACTTGGAGAAATTGGGCATCCAGGCGCTCAAAACTCCAAAGGATTTTTGGGAGAAACTCAGCCGGCATCCGCAGGTTCGGTCAGTACCCCCAGATGCAAAGCGTTGCTTAGAGAACGCATTTCCGCAGAAGGGGCTCGTCTGCCGGATTATCGAAAGAGAGGCTGGACTCAGAAGCCTGGGTCAACAGCGTTTCGTTGCAATCGCTCATTGTGATGGTGGATATCTCGCGCGAGAGGCTAAGCGCGTGGTTCCTTCCGCCAGTCTCTGGCTCAACGGGAGAGTCACCTGTCGCCAGTCGTATTATCAAAACGCTATTGCATCGGCTGTGCGCTCGCAGGATCCATATCAGAGAATCTGGAACTCCTGGCTCCTGCGGCGGCTTTCGCCAGACTCTAATCCCATCAAGATCGACGAACTGTCAGGGAAGCGCGACGAAGACACATTGCTTCACGCAATGGGCAGTGAAGCTGCGAATGTTCATCTGGGGCAACGTGAACGAGTAAAGCCGATTCTGAAGGACCTAAGAAGACGGAATTCCGACTGGCTTCATTCGGCGGCTCGTCGAATGGCGAAGATTGCATTTCGGGAATGGAAGGAGTACCGCACGTGAGCCGGGATTGTCTCAATGGCCTCTTGCGCCGTTGGAACAGCTCCAATATCCCAATTGAATTCTGACCTTTATGCCGCGTCTTAATAATGATCTACACGTATCAACCTGGGCGGATCTACAATCGAAGCTCTACGAGGGATCATGGCAAAAGGATTTGAAGAGGTTCCGGTCGCCATTCGCATTCCGCGGCCTCTCCGACGCAAGGTCAATTCCAGAGACAACTTTGACTAGATTAGGGGGAGAATACGCACGGCGAGAACAGTCTCTGTTAAGGAATTTTCGAAAATACGCTCATCGCAGCACCACGCAGCCTGACTCAGTTTGGAATTGGATCGCCTTGGCGCAGCATCACGGCTTACCTACCAGACTCTTGGACTGGAGCTTCTCTCCGCATGTAGCCTTGCATTTTGCGACTGTCAATCAGACTGAGTGGCAAAATGACGCGATCATCTGGTGTGTAAACTGCGTCAAGATGAAGAAATATCTACCCGGCAAACTTCGGAAAATGCTTGATGAAGAGGAGTCTGATGTGCTCACGGTGGAAATGCTGGATCGAGCAGCACCGACGTTGGCCGCATTGGAACGATTATCTCAAAAGCCATTTGTCGCTTTTTTTGAACCGCCTTCCTTGAATGATCGCATTGTCAATCAGGCAGCTCTATTCTCTGTGACCTCTCGGACCGATATGAGTCTGATCGCATGGTTAAACGAACACAAAGAGCTCTTTCGTCGAATCCTAGTCCCGGCGAAGTTGAAAGGAGAAATTCGAGACAAGCTGGATCAGGCAAACGTCAATGAGCGAACACTGTTTCCCGGTTTAGATGGCCTGAGCCAGTGGCTGAGCCGTTACTACAGTCCCAGAACAATTGAAAGCTCTGGAAGAAGAGCTCGTGCTGAGACGCGGTCGATAACGGACGATAAGACGTGAGGTACGGCTTCGCTCGTGCGGAACGAGTTCAGTCGACAGCCTTTGATATAGCCCCTGCGAAAGCGCATAAACTGCAGGTTGGAGGTTATCCCAAGCCGAGGTCATGGTGCTTCGGGAAGGTCCATGCGCACAGCTGCAGAAATTTTAGGGGTCATTGATCATCGTCCCTGGGAACTCCCTTCCGGTTCCTGGGTCATGATGCAAGGATGGCGGGACCTGCTCTTTGCGCATTGGCCTATCTCAGTGGAGACGTTGCGACCTCTCATTCCTCAACCGCTGATCATCGACACGTTCGAACACAGCGGGTGGCTTGGAATTACTCCTTTCGATTTGAAAATGAGGCCGAGAGGTCTACCAACAGTTTCTCATTTCCCGGAATTGAACTGCAGGACTTACGTAGTCTATCGGGATAAACCAGGAGTCTTCTTTTTCAGCCTGGATGCACGGAGTCGGTTAGCAGTCTGGGGAGCGCGTAGGTTCTTCCTCTTACCTTATTTCTACGCCAAAATGAAAATAAAGAAACGTGGCGGTACGCTTGTCTATTCTTCGCAAAGAATCGATGAGAACGCATCGTTCGTCGGGCAATACTGCCCAGAAGGTCCAGTGCGTGCGGCAGACCCGGGCACTCTGGAACATTGGCTCACCGAGAGGTATTGTCTCTACACGTACTCACATAACCGACTTTTTCGGGGAGAAATCCACCATCGACCTTGGCCGCTACAACGCGCTAACTGCGAAATTGCCGAAAATACGATCGCGGTGGCACGAGGAATTTCGCTACCGGACACCGCTCCGTTGTTTCATTTCGCCGCCCATCTGGACGTGTTAGTCTGGCCACTCCGAGCCGCGTAACAAGCTCCTGATTATCTGTGCGGCATTGCATGATTCTGACCTCTGGTTCCCAGACCACACGATCATTGTCGTGCGAAACTACACCACTTGGAACAAATGACTTAGCCGCAGAGTGCCTGCGTTTGCATTTTGCAATCGCGAGTTCAAGGTTCCCATGAGGGCTTTGTCCCGAAATGAAATCTACCTCAGGCCCATACAGTACGTACGGTATCGAATGTTCTAACCTGGCATGAGAATCTGTGGGCCGCCTTGAGTCAAGACTACGTACCAAAACTATTGCTGCCAAAGAATAGCCGGGAAATGTAAGAACCCATCGCGGAACTTAGAGCTGCAATCACGGGTGGTGAGTGCGATGCTTGCGGGAAAAAGTTGCAGCCCAACTCTGGTAGTTATTGCAATAGGAATCATTCTGACTGCGGTCCTGTTTCTTGCCCTGTCCCATAGTCCGAATCAAGCGCCGAAAGCTCAACCCATGCATCAGGAAAAGTAAACTGGCAGGGAACGCCCCGAAGCAGCTAGATAGCGGAGACCGTTCATTAAGTCGGGGATCAGCGTGTATGGAAGATCATCTTATCCGTCAGCGCATATTAGAGCTGTTGAAGGAAGTCGAAAACCATGGTGCAAAGAACGAGCAAGAGAAACCAACGAGAAATGGGGTTAGAAGTGGACGGTTTCAAAGACCATGGACGCGGCTTCAAGAAATAAGGCACGAACTTGAGGAGCTAGCGGAGGAGCACCTAGCTAAAAAGCGCCTCACCAAGAAGCCTCCGCACAGCGTGCGCGGCAACTGGAGTCGTGACTCTGGACAGTCCTAATCCCTCATTCCGGCATCGCCCTAACGTCCGAACCGCGCAAAATAAAGCAGCTTACATCGCCATTATCCGTGCCATATTTGGGTGTGCTGGGCCGCGACACTTTAAAGATAAATGCGAGGGCTCTGTGTCGCAGCGTCCGGCTTTCCCGCACCAGGGCGCCGCCGATCTATGACAGGGTGATTGAAATTGAGAGCATGGATCAGATTTTAAAATTGCAATGGGCGAAACCTCGGGGTGGCGGCTTGAAGATCGGAGTAAATGCAGACCGAAGGAGGGCGGTGATGCAGCATTCACAATTAAGCGATGGAAGAGATCCATTTGACCGCCGGGCCTTTTGCAAGGCTGCCGTTGCGACCGCTGTCGGGGCAGTAGAGGCAAGCCTGGGAAGCGTGTTGGCCCACGCAGACCTCACCAAGGAGCAGCGTGACAAGATGACGGCGGACGAAATCATCCAGCAGATGAAAGCTGGCAACGAACGCTTCCGGTCGGGCAAACCACAGCATCGCGATCTCATGCGCGAAGCTAAGGCGACCGCGAAGGGACAGTATCCTGCCGCGATTGTCTTCGGCTGTGTTGACTCGCGAGCACCCGCCGAATTGATTCTCGACTTTGGTATTGGCGATATCTTCAGCGGTCGTGTGGCAGGCAACGTTGCTGACGAGGACATATTGGGCAGCATGGAATTCGCTTGCAAGGTGACAGGCTCGAAAGTCGTGCTTGTCATGGGCCACACCGCTTGCGGCGCTATCAAGGGTGCCATTGACGGGGTGCAGCTTGGCAATCTCACGACGTTGTTGGCGAAGATCCGACCGGCCATTGAAGCCACTCACTACACGGGGGAGCGCTCGGCCAAAAACTACACGTTCGTAGACGCTGTGGCGCGAAAGAACGTGTCACTCACTATCGCCAGCATTCGGGAAAAGAGCCCTGTGCTTCGGGACTTAGAATCCAGCGGCAGCATAAAGATTGCAGGCTCGATGTACAACCTCGAAACGGGAATCGTTGAGTTCCTCGCGTAGCGGGTGTGCTGTTCGCTTGAGATGTGATGATCCCGCACAGTGTACGGGTATGGAACGGTGGTCGCTTTCGCAGATGAGCTAGGCGAAGATGAGCATGCTTCGCTTCTCAATGAAACTCTAAGGGAGGAAAAGGAAACGGACGAAAAACTCAGCAAATTGGCGAAACAGATCAATAGCAAAGTAAATGAACGCAGCGACCACACGGAAGTCGGCGGTCGCGCGATGAACAAAAAGAGAGCGGAGCAGGCTGCCTAAATCTTTGTTCGATATGTAACTCACATCCTGATCTGAGGGGTGTCGTTTGACGCCACAAAACGTAGAGGAGCGGCACCCCTTCAGGGCTCACTGATACCGGCTTGTGAGCTTACGGACTGCTACCGCGGTTCAAAAGTTTTTAGAAATCTCGCTTCTCACACCCAAATCATGAAAGCAAAAACTCCCACCTGCAAGCCTCAAGACCGGCAAGAGCGCATTCTGAAAAAGTAGATTCGCAAAGCACACCGCTTCTTCTGCCAAGAAAAATCTTTCGCGTGCGCAGGTTTCTGCGTCTAAGTTGGTGTCGTACAATCCCCCACTGCTCTGGTGCGCGATATGCAAAGCAAGACCCGTGAAACTTCTATCGAGAGAATTTTCCGAGAAGTTACTGGCCGGAAGATGTTCCTGAGCTTTCTGAAGTGCGTCTTCTCCGTTCGCCATCTCGCACACAATATCAAAGCCGGGAGCCCAAGATAAAATGCGACCGACATCCAAAAGTGCGGACGAACGTTCGTAACCGAGTTGAGCGCGTTACTGGAATCCAACGGAAAGCTCGAATGTAGGCACTCCGGTGGAATCCATTTGCACATCCACCAATCAAATCGACTGGAAGTAAATGCCGCGCGACAGCAAGGGCCCAAACACTCCCCATGCGCCAAGAAATTAATGTTCGGCGTCGAACAAACAAGGAATCAATGGGCACCAAAAACTGATGACACCTTCGATGTCTGCAGCGTTACAGTCGGCGCGCATTAGTGACTCACGATTTTGGTTTTCAAATTTGGTTCACGGAACTTTCCCCAGCATCCAATAATCGCAAAATCGAGATCAAAGGGAGTCACACGACCACGGATACAAGGGTGAAACGCGGAGAAGTTAGCCAAGATACTTTACCGGTGCAATTGAGCGCAGAACATCGCAAGTGCATCGAGCGTGTTTCATCCAGCGTCGCGTTTGGGGTCTTGTACAACCGAATCTAGGACGATTTGAAGAGTCTGTAGGGCTGGTGCCAAGCCGAGGGGAGTATCAGATATGAGCGAAACAGAAATCGAGACCCTAGAACTCCACGCACTCGCGGACCGTGTTCACCTCCACCAGTCTCTGTCAGAACTGAAGTCGCGCATAGCCAGCATCCGTAAAAAATTG
>JAOAPG010000312.1 GCA_025462785.1 Acidobacteriaceae bacterium | reverse complement strand
CATTCCACTGCGAAAATGCGTTTGCTCGGCGCGGCGCTATCGAATTTACAACGTGAAGGACCATTGGCTTGGATCTGGGTCACGCAGGAGCAAATGGACCGCTTCGGTGCAAAAGAAGAAGATTGCGAAGGCCTGGTTAATTATGTGCTCTCGATCCAGGATGTGGAAGTTGCCGTATTTTTCCGCGAGCTTCCGGGTGGCCGTTTCCGCCTCAGCTTACGGAGCAAGGGCCAACTCGATGTAGCTGCCATTGCCCAGCAATTCGGAGGCGGTGGCCATGAGTGCGCCAGTGGGTGTTCGCTGGACGGACCTTTGTCAAGCGCGGTCGAGAAAGTATTAGCGCAGCTTAGACCAAATCCCTCCGTACAATAAGTTTTACTTCACAAATCTTGCCCATCTTGTCGAACTCGCGTCGAAGCCTTTCAACCGGCCTCAATTTGAATCACAGAACGCGTTCCATCGCGGACTATGTTCTGCTAGCCGGCTTCTGCGGGTTCTTGTTTTTCTTCGGACTCGGGCATTTTGGTTTGGTCGGAGCCGACGAGCCACGCTATGCCCAAGTCGCGCGGGAAATGCTGGCCCGGCACGATTGGATCACACCTACACTCGGAGGAAAACCCTGGCTCGAAAAGCCAGTTCTTTATTACTGGCAAGCGATGCTGTCTTACAACCTCTTCGGAGTGAGCGATTGGGCGGCTCGAATTCCGTCCGCGTTTGACGCGACGCTCATGGTTTTCGGAGTCTATTTCTTTTTGAGGCGCCTTGGTTCAAAAACGGAATATGCCGGATTTCCGCTTGACGGAGCCTTGTTCACGGCGTCGGCAGCCGGAGTGATTGGGTTTGCGCGCGCCGCTTCCACGGACATGCCTCTTGCGGCGATGTTCACCTTAGGAATGCTTACCTGGTATGCGTGGCGAGAGAGCGGAACGAAATCTTATTTGGCTTTGTTCTACGTGTTCATTGGGCTGGCAACGCTCGCTAAGGGACCGGTTGCGCCATTTCTGGCAGCGGCGATTATAGTGGTTTTTGCAATTGCTACACATGATCTGCGAATCGTGGGGCGTACGCTGTGGCTTTCGGGGATATTGCTGTTCTGCATTGTGACTCTGCCTTGGTACATTGCAGTGCAAATGCGAAATTCTGAATTCTTTCGGGTGTTCATTCTTGAACATAACTTGGCAAGGTTCGGCAGCAATCTTTACCACCACACTCAGCCATTCTGGTATTACCTCCCGGTCGCATCTTTCGGGCTTATTCCGTGGATCATCTTTGTCGTTGCAGCTTTTGTCGAGAGCTCCCGACAATGGTGGGAGAGTCGCGGTCGAACTACGACCTCAGAAAATGCGCTCAATATTTTCCTAGTGATCTGGCTGGTCTTGCCGATACTGTTCTTCTCAATTTCCAAATCGAAGTTGCCGGGCTATATCCTGCCTGCACTGCCGGCAGCCACATTCCTGCTTGGCGACTACGTGCGCCGCACAGTCGCGAGTGGCAAACCGTCGCGCAACTTGCCGATTGTCTTTCACTCCATCGTCTCAGCTTTACCTGTCATTCCCGCTCTGATGATTCAGTATCTTGTGGTGCAGCACCGACTGCCTTGGAGCAGAGCGCTGGTTGTTTCCTGCGTAGTTGCGTTTGCTCTGGCAATTGCGATTGGGACGATGTTGAAGGCGTATGGCCTAAGAATGCTTCGCACCGCTACGCTAATACCGGTTGTGCTCGCGGTTGCGTTCGTAGTCAGGTTTGGTTCGCCTGCAATTGATAGAAGTCTTTCTGCCCGGCCATTGGCAAATGACCTGAGCCACGTCGAAAATCATTTTAAGAGGCCTATGCCGGTCGCGATTTTGCGGCTTTCCCGGGAAGATGAATACGGGCTTCAGTTCTACTTCGACAGTCCGATACCTCGCTACGAGTTGGGAGAAATTCCCGCTGAAGAACACATCGTCGTTGTTCCTAGAGATCTTCAAGACGGAGTCATCAAGCGGGCAGCAGGAAGACAAGTTGTGCATCTTGGGACATTTGCTCCGCGGGCACTCGAGTATTTCTGGGTAGCTTCGCAGTAGCATCCTCCATCTATTACCTTTCCATATGCATTGATTGCGGCGGAGTTTGCCTCTCGCCCTTGGAAACAACTACACTCGGATTTTGCGGTTGTTCATGTGGTCCAGACTTCCCAAGCCGTAATCCCTCCAGGAGCCCGAGTGGAGATTCTCGATCTTAGGCATTTCTCATCGGGTGACCTGCGTCCTTTACTGGAGGACGAGAATCAGGTTTGGGCCGAGTTACTTTCCTGGGACTACAGCGGCTCGGCCGACATGATTCTGCGCTATGTAGATGCCAAGATCCTACCGGGGTACGCCGCCATCGAGCGCGGCCAAATCTTCGGATACGCGTTCTTCGTGTACGAAGGCGGAAAGGGCGTCGTAGGAGATCTATTTGTTCGCGATGGTGGACGCTTACGCAATCCCGCCGAAGTTGAAGCTCAGCTGCTTACCCACGTCATCGAAACTCTGCAGCAGTCGCCGGGAGTTCATCGCGTAGAGGCGCAACTGCTGGCACACGAGAGTGGAGTCGTAGCGCGCCCCTTCGTAGCGCAGGGCTTTTCCCAACATCCCCGATTGTTCATGGTCTTACCCGTCAATGAACTGCTAAAACACACGACACATCTCGACAAAGACATCGAAATCAGGCGTTGGTCAGAAGAGCATTATCAGCCCGCGGCCGCCGTTATCACTCATGCATACCGCGGCCATGTGGATGCGGAGATAAACGATCAATACCGGACGGTCGGAGGCTCGCTTCGTTTCCTGAACAACATTGTGCGTTTTCCAGGGTGCGGAATTTTCGATCCCGACTCGTCTTTCGTTGCGATTCATAAAAATGCACGAAGTTTGGTAGGAATGGTCTTATGTTCCCGGGTCCGTCATGATGTGGGGCATGTTACGCAGGTCTGCGTCGTTCCAGAATACCGCTCGCATGGAATTGGAGAATCGTTGCTGGCGGCTGCTGTCGCTAACTTACGACAACGGAAATTTTCGCTGCTATCTCTTACCGTAACGGAAACCAACGATCGAGCCGTCGAACTCTATAAGCATCTGGGATTCGATACCAAGAGAGTATTTGATGCATTCGTGTGGGAGGGATAAGGGGCCGCTAGCTCTCAGTTGCTAGTAGCTTACGAGTATTGCGTCCGCAGCACTGTACCGTGATGCGCAACGTGTCCAGCGATGATATACGCGAGTGCGCGCAGGGTGAAGCGATTGTCACTGGCAATGCCGCTTCGCATCCGTGCTGCGGGAGGCATATGTGTGAAGAGCGAGATAGCCGCCAAGCGCACGTGCTGGAACTCCTCTAAATGAGAAGCCCAGTCAATCCTATCTGCTTCAGATCCGGATACTGCGGTGTTTTGATCGAAGCTTGGTAATGGAGTCTCAAAACCGCGCGCAAACCAAAGAGCGCGAAAAGCGAAGGCCCTTTCAGTATCGACTACGTGATTCAATACTTCCCGGACGCTCCATTTTTCTGGAGCATAGCAATGCAGGGATTTTACTTCAGAGATCCCTGAGAACTCAGCCACGAATTCGCCCAGTTGAAGCTCCATAACGGCAACCGGATCGTCCCCACTTACCTGACGAATATAATTGCGATAATACGGCGCTGCTTCTTCGCTCTGCGGACGTCCGATCGGAGGACGCATCCTAGTTTTCCTACAAGAGCAGCAAAGCCGAAGGCTTCAGTTACCTTCTCAAGAACCACATTACCCAGCCGGCCACGAATACTCCGCCGACAAACATTACGAAGCAATACAAGCCATAGCGGATTTGATCGCGCGAAGTACTACGCTGGGTTATGCCAAAAACAATCGAGGCAAACACTGCGAACAGTAATGCCGAACTGAAGTGGGACAATTCAAGGGCGGTCGTCATGGCTTCTTTCCGATCGCGATGTGGTAAGCATCTGCTGCGCTGATGAAATTCAGCAACCCTGCGACGATCAGGAATTTAGTGCCATAATCGGCCGTGGCGTGAGCAATCGCACCGCCCCCTGCATCCAGCGCGCGGGTAATAATATAGAGGCCTCCCGCGCCCACATCACCGACGAATCCGAGGATGTCGAGAATGTCGCCGCCATTGGGCTTATAGATGCGTCCTTGCATCATGAGGCCCAGCACAAACATGATGATGATCGATCCCATCAACAGGAGGCCGCGGACCCAGCGCTTCTGGATCAAGTGTCCCGCGCCTGGAATCAGCCAGCCCAGCGCTGGGGCGAGCACCGACATGGTAGTCATTGCCTGAGGTGGTGCCGCAGTCGTCTTACTTACTGAAGAATTAGCCATTCAAATGATCACAATCTCTCGTTGAATTTTACCAGTAACTTCCGCCGTTTTTGGCCTCACCAGAACATCGACTTCGCTGCGTACTCCAAACTCAGGCAAGTAGATGCCAGGCTCAATGGAAAAACACGAGTTCGGAAGAATTTGGCGGTCATCATGCGTTTCGAGGTCATCCATATTCGCACCCGGAGCGTGAATGTCCGTTCCAATGGAATGGCCCGTCCGGTGAACAAACTGTTCGCCAAAGCCAGCCTTGTTGATGTGATCGCGAACCGCGCGGTCTACTTCCCATCCGGCAATAGCGCGTC
>JAOAPG010000191.1 GCA_025462785.1 Acidobacteriaceae bacterium | reverse complement strand
GTCACACCTTCGGGTCGCTGTTGATCCAAAGCGGGGCCTCAATCGTTTACGTCAAAGAGCAGATGGGACACAGTTCCATTCAGGTTACAGTCGACACTTACGGCCATCTGATTCCGAGCGCAAACGTCTCGTTTATTGATCGGCTGGATGTTGTCCCCGAGAAAACGCCCGAGCAACCGCAAGCAAAACACGCAAACCCCGCGCAAATGGCAAAAGATAGCGAAACAAGGATTCCCGCGGAAGTTGCTGATTTGATTGGTGGCGGCGCGTGGACTCGAACCACGGACCTACGGATTATGAGACCGTCGCTCTAGCCACCTGAGCTACGCCGCCAATGAATACGACTGAAGAAACGCGAGGGGGACTGCGTCCAACTGTTTGATTTTATGGGTCGCTTCCGGCAGTGTCAAACTTCGCTCAGGTTGCAACCGCGGCCCAAAAACTAGAAACTGTCAGCTATGGTTGAAGGCGAATGAAAGCCATTGCGGTTATTCCTGCTCGTCTGGCCTCCACGCGCTTGCCCCGAAAAATGTTGCGGGATCTCGCCGGGCAACCTTTGCTAGCCCATGTTTATAAGGCGGTTCGCTCCTCACCGCTGCTAACGAATGCAATCATCGCGACTGACTCTGAGGAAATTATGAGCCTCTGCCGCGATCGCGGCTGGAATACACGAATGACATCCAGTGCTCATCGCAGCGGGACGGACCGTGTCCACGAAATCTCCAATTCGATCCAGGCGGATGTTTACCTAAATGTGCAGGGAGACGAGCCGCTCACTCACCCCGAACACATCTCAGCACTGTTGGAGCTCATGAACGATCCAGACGTGCAGGTTGGGACGCTGAAGACCTCCGCAACGGACTCGGACATTCGAAATCCCAATGCAGTTAAGGTCGTAACCGATCTCGATGGGCGTGCACTGTACTTTTCGCGTGCCACAATTCCGCATGACCGCGATGGTACGGGGCCGCGCTATTTCAAGCACCTCGGTTTTTATGCCTACCGCAAACCGGCCCTCGATCGTTTTGTTGCGTTACCCGAGTCGTCGCTCGAGCGCAGCGAACGTTTGGAGCAATTACGCTTCCTTGAAAACGGCATTCCTATTCACGTAGCCGACACTCCCCACGACTCAGTAGGAGTAGACACAGAGGAAGATTTGCGGCGGGTCGAGCAGATTATCCTAAGCCGCTGATCAAGAAGTCAGTCCGCTCGCGCCGACGTCTGCTGGGGCTCAACTCGCGCCCAAGCCTCGGCAGCGGCCACTCGGCGCGAAATCGACGGATGAGAATGGAAGAGTGCTTCCACAAGCTTGGAAGGTTTGCGCTCGGCGAGGTTCTGGTCTGCCAACTTATTCATCGATGAGATAAATGGTTCGATGCGGTCGATCGATTCGAATGCATAACGGTCCGCTTGCCGCTCGTTGTAACGGGAGAATGCATTTAGCGCGGGAAGCGCCACCAGTGACAGCGCAGTGGAAACTAAGGCGAGTAATGGCAAATTTGCAAAGTCAGAAAGGGTTTCAAACATGCCCAGCCGGTCGACCGCGTAGTGGAGTGCCCAGTCCGCCGCCCAGAATCCCACGAATGTTATCCCCGCCTGGACTGCGATGCTTTTCAAGATGTGTTTGTGAACGTGGTGGCCGAGCTCATGGGCCAGTACCGCTTCGATTTCGTCCGGAGAGTAGTTATCGAGCAGCGTATCGGCGAGAATAATTCGTCGCGTGTTGCCCAGTCCCGTCAGCGCAGCGTTCGCCTTTTTACTCTTTTCTGACAAGTTCCATTTATACACTCCGCGCACGCGAGTTCCAGACCGCTCCCCCAGCCTGACCAGCCGCGACTTTAACTCTTCATCTTGCAAGGGCTCGAATTTATAAAAAATAGGGAGCAAAACGACTGGGGCAAGCTGGGCCATCAGAACAACCAACCCTAAAAATACAGCCCATGCCAGCAACCACCAGTGCTGCGGAAATTCCCGGATCATGAGATAGAGCAACTCGGCCAACACGCTGGCAAGCACGAGCCCCAGCAAAAATCCTTTAACTTCGTCCCATACCCACGCGCGGAATTTCTGATTCGATAGCTGAAACTGATGTTCCAAACGGAAACCATAATAATCAAGGCCCAATCCAAGCAACTTTCCGATGAATAGAAGCAGTAACACAAACAGGAAAACGGCAAGTGTGTAATTCTGAAATGCAGCACGATAAGCGATGTCGCGCAAAGCGCCGCTCCAACCGGTCGCGACCAACGCCACCAGCAGCCCCAAGCCAAGCACGAAGTCGGCTATGCTTAGCCTGCGCTTGATCCGGTTGTAGCGCCTTGCCTCGGGCTTGTCAGCCTCGACGACTGTGGATTCCGGTGTCATGGATGAAATGATTATCGTACGACCGAAGAGCGAACGCGAGTCCTAAAGTACGAGCCAAGGTGGCCCACTGGACAATCCAGCCGAGCAACCTGGATAGGCAGCTCTTGTTACGAGTTATTTACAAACGTTTCCGCGGTAGACAGAATTTCGCTGACCAGCTCTGGCGAAGCTGCCTCGGCATACACACGCAGCAGCGGCTCTGTACCCGAAGCTCGGAACAGTATCCATGGTTCTGCGCCGCTTCCATTGCTGGACGATTCAAGGAAAAACTTTACTCCATCCAAGTCTTCCTTTTTGATAACCGAGTAGCTCCCCAACTTCTTAGTTCCATCCGCCTTTGCTCTCCGGATCGCGCTCTGTTTGACTTCTTCCGGAATGTGCATATCCCGGCGCCCGTAGTAATGTTTTCCGTAATCGCGCTGTAAATCAGCAACCAATTGCCCCAAAGGTTTCCCCTCTTCCGCCATTACGTTCGCCAGCAACAGAGCGTTAAGAACGCCATCCCGCTCAGGCAAGTAACGTGAGTAGCCAATGCCGCCGGACTCTTCTCCTCCAATGAGAATCTCCCGTTCCATCATCAAGTCAGCAATGTACTTAAAGCCAATCGGACACTCGTTCAGCTTCCGTCCATGTTTAGCGGCGATGCGGTCGACCATGCGTGTGGTGTTGAAGGCGCGAACCACCTCGCCAGGCCACTGTTTCCGCTCCAATACCCAGCGCAGCAACACGCAAATAATTTTGTGGGAGTCGACGAAGCTGCCATCTTCAGCAACAGCTCCAATTCGGTCGGCATCGCCATCCGTCGCCAGTCCTGCATGACATTTTTCTTGTACGACCGTCTTTTGCAACTCGGCTACGTGCGGCAGAATCGGCTCAGGATTAATTCCTGGAAACAGCGGATTCAGCTCTTGGCGTATCGCTACATGCTGGATCCCGCGGTCTCCGAATATTTTTGCCAGAATACCGCGGCCTGACCCAAACATTGCATCAACCGCAAACTTGAAATTCGCTTTGGCAATTAAGTCCAAATCGACGAACTTGCAAACCGCGTCGATATAGGGTTGTTTCAAATCAACTTCTTCGATTTCAGCCTTCTGACCTTTCGGCATTGCTCCGGCGCGAACTTCTTCTTCAATCACTTTCATGATGGCCGGTGTGGCCGATCCGCCGAATTTCGCTTTGAACTTCACGCCATTCCAATTCCACGGATTATGGCTGGAAGTAATAACAATTCCGCCCGCAGCGCCTCTCTTCTTCACGGCTAAGGAAATTGCCGGGGTCGGAACGTAGTCATTCGCCATCGCAACCGCTATGCCGGCGCCAGCGAGAACTGCGGCGGCGGCGCGAGCTGCATGTTGCGAAGCAAATCGTGTGTCGAAGCCAATAACCACTCCACGACTTGCGTCTTCGTGCCGCAGAACATACGAAGCAATCGCGCCTGCAACGCGCCGTACATTATCAAAGGTGAAATCGTCGGCAATTATGCCGCGCCATCCGTCAGTACCAAATTTGATCGGGCTAAGGGTCATTGTGTTTACTGGTCTTTCTTTAATGGAGTACACTTTGCATCAAACGCCCGTCGAGATAGCAATTTAGAGTCTCGGTCATCGGCCAACAAATAGCGTCCAGCGCTGTTCATACCAGTTTGTGGAGCTTCTTTTCATCAAGATGCTTGACGATTTTCCCCACATCTTGCGCCTGGTCGCGAGTCGTAATCAGTAGGGCGTCTTTTGTCTCGACAACTACCAAATTATCCACCCCAACAACGGCCACGAACTTTGTCGGTGCATGGACGTAATTGCCCTGCGCGTTCAGTGTGAAGATGCCCTGTCCAGAGATCAGGTTGCCGTCCTTGGGCGCTCTCTTGCCAACGTGGTGTTCATGCAGCGCGGTCCAAGACCCTAAGTCGTTCCATCCGAACTCAGCGGGAAGGCAATACAGATTCGAATCTTTTCCCTTTAGCGAGCGAGGCTCGAGCACCGCATAATCGATGCTAATGTTTTCGCATTTAGGATACAGTTTGCGGAATGTAATTAGGAACTTGGAAGTGCCGAATGCCGCGGCAATTTGTTCAAGCAGCGGCGCCGTTTTTGGAAGATGCTCGCGTAGTGCATTCGTCAATGTGCGAGCGCTCCACAGGAACATTCCGCTGTTCCAAAAATAATTGCCTGCTTTTAGAAATTCCTCGGCCCTTTCTTCGTTTGGCTTTTCAGTGAATCGCCGTACTCGTTGACCTTTGCCGTCGAAAGCTTCGCCAGCCTCAATGTATCCGTAGCCAGTCTCGGCGCGAGTGGGATGGATCCCCAGCACAACAATGTTCTCGCCGGATGCGGCTATCGCAATTCCTCGCTGTAAAACATCGCGATATTTATCTTCATCTCCGATCACGTGATCCGAAGGAAACATTCCGATCACCGCATCAGGATCACTTCTCAACAATATGAATGCTGCTAATCCTATTGCGGGCGCAGTGTTTCGACCCAGTGGCTCGGCGATGATCTGCCTCTTTCCCAGACTCGGCAGTTGGCGGGCAATCTCCCGCTGCAAGTCTTCATTAGTGATGATCCAAAAACGCTCGCGCGAAGATAATTTCGACAAACGCGCGACCGTTTGCTGAATCATCGTTTGCTTGCCATCGAGCGCCAGCAGTTGTTTAGCCCGACGTTTGCGGCTCAGCGGCCAAAAGCGCGTTCCGCGGCCGCCAGCGAGAATCACAGGATAGAAGTTGGATTTTTTATTGCGAAGAATGATTTTTTTGTCCATTGAGTCAAAGGCTATGCTGAGTTGGTTCAGGTCGCAAAACGCCAATGTGCATCCAGATGACAGCCATCGTGCGATCTACATTCGGGTCACCGGTTCCGGCATTTCGGTTCCGGGTACGTAGGATTTCAAGAACTCTAGCGACCACTGCGGTTGTACTGTAAACTCCGCAAGGTCGGCCGGAATAACGACTGCGTCTCCTTTGGCGAAGGTTACTGGCTCGCTACCGCGCGCTGTAACTACGCCAAATCCGTCCGTTGCGACCAGGATCTGCGCTGAACTTTTTCCTGTTCCATCTTTTGTCTTGAAGTCTTGCGATGATTTCAACTCAAACATCTCGACCACAAAACAAGTGGAACAGACCAAAGCTGAGAGTCGATTTTTTGAGCCATTCATGTTTACCGGGGCTGGCCTCACCACTTTTCCGGACGAAACCGTCTCCTTTATTGCTTCCAGGCCTTGCTTTAGATGTAATTCGCGGGGGCGCCCGTAATCATAAAGCCGATAGGTAGTGTCCGATTGCTGTTGGGTCTCGACGATAATAGAGCCTGGCCCGAGCGTGTGCACCGTGCCGCCGGCCACGTAGATCATCTCTCCCTGAAACACGTTAATCCAGTTGAGTAGTTCTTCCGCGCGTTGCTCGTGTACGGCTCGTTCGAACGAGGCTCGCGTCGTTCCCGCCTTCAGGCCAAGTCCAATTTGCGCTCCTGGCTTGGCGTGAGCGACGTACCAGCATTCGGTTTTGCCGCAGGGCTCGTTGACTCTTTGCGCGGCTTCGTCATCAGGATGCACCTGCACCGATAGCTTTTCCTGAGGAAAGAGAAATTTTGAAAGCAGCGGAAAGCGTCCGCAGTCTTTTGGGGCAGTACCAGTGAGTTCTGCTCCAAATTGTGAACTTAGTTCCTTGAGCGATTTTCCCTTAAATGTGCCATTCGCGACTTTACAGTTGTCTCCGGTGAGCCAAGCTTCTCCGATTCTTTCTTCGAAGCGATGATTTGGGTAAATAGGCGAAAGGTCAAGCGTTCCCCAGGGCCGCGGGTCAAAAGCCGGCGACATCAATAATGGGTAAAGTGCACTCATGGTTAGGATTGGCGCTTCGGAGTTAATCGAAATGCGTCAGACGAGCAGCTCCATTTCTCTCGCCCATTAGAAGCCTAACGCAGGAGAGAAGCTGCCTGGAAAATCATTTAGTAGGGCGAAGTAACGCTCGTCATAAGGTGATTGATCTACTATGGCGAGCTTCTCTCCAGGAATCCGACCAGAACGCCGCAAATATCGCCTATAAAGCGGCCAAAAACTTGCGCATCCGTTCCAGCCCGCGATCCAGTTCGCCTATGGAAGTCGCATAGGAGACCCGGACATGCTCGTGTGTTCCGAAGCCTTCGCCCGGAACTAAAGCCACATGAGCTTCCCGCAGAAGCTTGCCAGCCAGATCGGCCGGGGAATTCACCCCGCTCTTTCCGAAAAACGAAGAGACGTTAGGATACGCGTAGAAGGCGCCTTCCGGCAGAGTGCAATTAACGCCCGGAATAGACCTCAATCCTTTCACAACATGGTCACGCAACTTGACGTACTCCAGCCGCATCTCCTCCACGCACTGCTGCGGCCCGTTCAAAGCGGCCACGGCGGCCTTTTGCACGATCGAAGTCGGATTGGAGGTCGATTGACTCTGTAGTTTCTGCATGGCAGCGATTAATTTCGCAGGCGCAAGAGCATACCCCAGCCGCCATCCCGTCATGGCATATGTCTTCGAAAGCGACCCGACGATGACCATCCAGTCGCAGTATTCGTTCAGCGATCCCACCGAGAACTGCTTCCCTGTGTAATTCAGATACACATAGCATTCGTCGGAAATGACCCAGATCCCGCGCTGGGCCGCCATTGTCACCACTTCCGTCAAATCTTCGGGCGACATCACCGCTCCCGAGGGATTCGAAGGCGAATTGAGAATAATGAGTTTAGTGCGCGGGGTAACCAGACGCTCAATCATCTGGGCGGTTACGCGGAAACCCTGCTTTTCGTCGGTTTCCAGCAGCACGCAATTTCCGCCCGCATAACGAACGATGTCCTTAAAAGACACCCAGTAGGGAACCGGAAGAATGACTTCGTCGCCGTGATCGACAAGCACTTGGATCGCATTGAACAGCACATGCTTCCCGCCCGTTGAGGCCATGGTTTCTTCGCGCTTGTAAGCCGATGCAAAATCCGTCGCGTGGCGATTAACAATTGCATCGCGCAGCTCGATCGTGCCGCCTACCGCCGTGTATTTGCTGAAATTGTTTTGGATGGCAGCAATGGCAGCGTCCTTGACGTGCTGCGGCGTCGCAAAATGTGGCTCGCCCGCTCCGAAATCCACAACATCGATGCCTTGCTGACGGAGTTTGTCCGCCTCTGCAACCACGGCCATTGTGGCAGAAGGTTCGATCCGATTGATGCGTTCGGTCAGCTTCACGGACGCGGCCTTGACGACGGGAGTAGCTTCACTTACTGGAGTCATGCATGTTTTCCTGTTTTTGATTTTCTACTTTGCTGCTTCACTCTTGCGTTCTGCAATTTAATTGCCGGATCCAGCTTTTCTCGCAGCCTCTGTTCCACTAGCTCCGGAACCAAGCCATCTATCGCTCCCCCCAAGCGCGCGACTTCTCTTACCAGTCGCGAGCTGAGATATGAGTACTGTTCGGCTGGCATCATGAATACGGTTTCTAAATCCGGCAGTAGCTTGCGATTCATCAAAGCCATCTGCAACTCGTACTCGTAATCGCTTAGCGCGCGAATGCCCCGCAAAACCGCTGTGGCATTTAGCTTGGCTGCATAGTCGACCATCAGTCCATCGAACGTATCCACCCGCACGTTCTTAAAGCCAGACGTGAGATCTTCCAGCATGTGCCGCCGCTCTCCCAGACTGAATAGCGGGTCCTTCTCCGGATTGCGAAGAATCGCAACGACCAGTTCGTCGAAAATTCTGCTGCCTCGTTCCACCAAATCGAGGTGTCCATTGGTCGGAGGATCAAACGAGCCGGGATAAATGGCGATAACTTTCTTCAACTGGCCTCTTTTGAGTTGTCTTCGCGGACAACAGCCCCGGCTGGTAGCAAATGACTGGGATAAGAAGATTCTATGCGGCAGGACAGAGAAATGGCAATCCTGCTTGAGCTCAAATGATAATCGTCGGCTAGGTGAAACCTGACCGACGATTATCTAAAGCTACCGTCGCGTCGCTGGCAGTTTCGCTGCTTCTGGACTCGCGCTCGGCATGGTGGTCACTCGCGCCCCTTGTGGCGGAGTTGCTTCCGTTTGAGCGGCTGCAGCCGCGGCTACCGGCGCAGCTCCATTGGGTATCAATCCCAGATGTTTGCGGACTTCGGTGTCGAGCTTGGTCATGGTGTCTTTGTTTTCTTTGAGGAATTGCCGCGCATTTTCGCGGCCTTGTCCGATGCGCTCGCCCTTATAGCTGTACCAGGCGCCGGATTTCTCCAGCAGATTGCTATTGACCGCGATGTCGAGCAAATCACCCTCGCGAGAAATCCCCTCCCCGTACATGATATCGAATTCGGCTTCTCGGAATGGCGCGGCTACTTTGTTCTTCACTACTTTGACTTTGGTGCGGGAGCCCGTTACCACGTCTCCGTCTTTGATGGCCGCGATACGGCGGATGTCCACTCGTACTGAGGAATAGAACTTCAGCGCGCGGCCGCCTGTCGTCGTTTCTGGATTGCCGAACATCACTCCGATTTTTTCGCGGATCTGGTTGATGAAAATCAAACACGTTCTCGATTTCGAAACCGTTCCAGTCAGCTTTCGCAATGCTTGGGACATCAATCGGGCTTGCAATCCCATGTGGCTGTCGCCCATTTCACCGTCGAGTTCGGCCTTGGGCACGAGCGCCGCAACTGAGTCGACTACGAGTACGTCGATCGCATTCGAGCGCACGAGCGCTTCCGTGATCTCAAGCGCCTGTTCGCCATAATCGGGTTGCGAGACGAGAAGATTGTCCACATCGACGCCCAGTTTCTTCGCGTATCCAGGATCAAGCGCGTGTTCGGCATCGACGAAGGCCGCCATGCCGCCTGTTTTTTGCGCTTCGGCAATTACCTGCAATGTGATCGTGGTCTTACCCGAAGATTCCGGCCCGAACACTTCAACTACACGTCCGCGAGGAAAGCCTCCCACGCCGAGAGCCGCGTCGAACGAAATTGCGCCTGTCGAGATGACCGAGATCGGCACAATGGCTTCTTTCGATCCCAGACGCATAATCGAGCCCTTGCCAAATTGTTTTTCGATCTGGGCAAATGCCAGGTCGATTGCTTTGGATCGTTCGTCAGCCATATGAGTGCGGCTCCTCGATGAAGTAGAATGAAGTTGATACTAAGCGCGGATTATACACTCAGCTTGAAGCGAATAAAAAGCGAATTTAAAAAAGATTGTGGATTTTGGTTCCGAATGTGAACTCGGACTTACGCAACCCCGCCGTCTTTGAGTGAATTGTGACATCAATCGACCTGCGGGAACCGTCGCTTTCACTCTCAACAACTTGGGAACATGCTACAATGAGCGGCACTTAACGTTTTCCAAGTAGCGAACGCCGGCGTTTCCCCACAGCCCACTAAGTAGAGAAAGACGAACTGATTCCGTGGCCCAGAATTCATCAAAAACCGCCCCCGTGACCTACGCCGACGCTGGGGTCGACATCGACCGCGCTAATAAGACCAAGAAGCGCATTAAGTATCTAGCTCATAAAACCTTCACAAAGGGTGTCCTGAGCGAAATCGGCGGCTTCGGTGGCCTGTTCGCGATCGATAAAACAAAGTTTACCGATCCCGTGCTGGTCTCAAGCGTGGACGGCGTTGGTACCAAGCTCAAAGTCGCCTTCGAGATGAAAGTTCATCACACCATCGGCGCCGACCTGGTGAACCACTGCGTGAACGACATTGCGGTACAAGGCGCAACGCCGATGTTTTTCATGGACTATCTCGCCACCGGCAAGCTGGAGCCGGAAGTTGCCGAGAAAGTGGTCGAAGGCCTGGCCGAGGCCTGCAAGCACAACGGATGCGCCCTCATTGGAGGCGAAACCGCCGAAATGCCGGGGTTTTATCCCGAAGGCGAGTACGATCTTGCCGGCTTCATCGTCGGAGTCGCGGAGCGCGACCGCATTATTACGGGCAAGAATGTCCAAATTGGCGACATTATTTTGGGGCTGGCTTCGAATGGCCTACATACCAACGGCTATTCGCTAGCTCGCAAGCTGCTTTTCGAAGTCGGACAATACACGCCAGAGTCGTACGTGAATGAGCTCAAGGGCAAAGTCGGCAACGAGCTGATGAAGACACACAAAAGCTACTGGCCGTCGTTGAGGCGATTGATGGACGGCGATTGCGTTTCGGCCATGGCTCACATTACCGGCGGAGGAATCACGGAAAATTTACCGCGCGTCCTGCCTCGCGGAGTGGCGGCAGTGATTGAGATCGGATCATGGCCCGTGCTGCCGATTTTTGAGCATCTGCAAAAGCTGGGCAACGTAGATAAAGAAGAAATGCTCCGAACCTTCAATATGGGACTCGGAATGCTGCTAGTCGTTCCGGCAGATAAATTCAAGAAGGCGCAGACGATGCTGGAGCGGGCGGGAGAGAAGTCCTACACGGTGGGAAGGATCGTCAAGGGCGACCGGAAGGTGATGTACACGTAGGGAAGTCTTTACCACAGAGGATCACGGAGTACACAGGAATAAAATCGTCGGTCCCCCCGGGTTTTGAGCGCTTCGCCAGCCTATCGCTTCAGCAAGTCCACTGGCTCCCTCACATCCGTCACCCTTAAATACTTCGCCAGCGGTGGATATTTCTTTGCCACTGCTTCATACATCCCATACGCCACGTTTCGATACGAGACATGTCCCGCTGGGCCAGTTCTTAATTCTGAGATGTACACTGCCTCGGCGAAGTCCATTTTGAACAGCGTCCTCTTCTTGAATGCCAGCGGGATCGCGTACTGCGCATTTTCCCGCGCTTCTTCTCCGCCGCTCTGCTCCATCTTCTCGACCGCTTCCTTCACATGACTCATGACTTTGTCGTAGCGGGCACGAGCTCCGGCTGCCTCAAGTTCAGGTGGCGAGTCGTAGCCGTGCTTGGTGGTGAAATCCTGTCCGATGTGGATGCAGCGGCGATGACGGTGCATGTCACGGAAACCGCCGATGTCCATCAAAATGTCAAAGCGGAATTGCTGCCCCGCACAGAACGCCCGCGCCACCTCGTCGTGTCGCCCGCGATGGCGCAGCCCGAGATCAATGATCTCTCTACGAATGACGTCGCCTGCAGCCTGCACAGCCTCACGAATTTGCCGGTACGGATAGTGGCTATGTTCATAAATCAGCGTCGCTGCAAGTTCTACTTCCAACGGATCATTTTCCAGGAGATCAACGACTGGAGCTGGATCAATCGGCAGGTTTCCCATCAACTCCGATGCAACTTGGCGCAGCTCGCGCCGGGTTTCAATTTCATAAGTATTCGGGTCCGCGTACTTTACCAATGTTGGCGCGACACGAACTTCCCGCAGCAACTCCTCTGCGGCTCGCTCGCCAAGTTCTGGAGACACGGCGCGAATCTGCTCGACCAGCTTTTCCAAAGACTCGTGATTCACGTTGTAAGCCGGAGATGTCGCCGCTTGTTTAAGCAATGTTCCCAAGCGCCGGACCTCTTTGTGAGTGTGCGCCAGCAAGTGCGAGACCTGGGTCTCCAACGTTCTCGCATTAACGATCTCGCCCAATGAAGTGTTAGCTGCGAGCGGCAGTAAATAGCGCGAGATGTCGAATGCCCGAGCGCGCAGGGTGCGCTCGTAGGCGTCCTGCTTCATCACATTGGGTTTGGGCGTGATGTCCGCAAGGTAGTGAAACATGCGGTCGGAGAAGGTTTCGTATTCCCCGAACAGTCCTTGCACCTTCTCATGATAAAGCGATCGGGATTCCGAGGCGGCTGTCTATACGTGATCTTCGCCTAAATCCGGAACGTAGTAGCCACTCTTCTTGAAATC
>JAOAPG010000159.1 GCA_025462785.1 Acidobacteriaceae bacterium | reverse complement strand
TTCTCCGCTGTTTGGGGATGAACGAAATATCGCAGCTTGAGCTTAAATCGTGAGTTGTGAACGCCATCGTTCCGATGGAAGCAGCAATCCGTCGAGCACCGGCCGTAAGACCAGGTTCCCACGCAGTGCTCATCTTCTTCGGCATGTCGATTTTGAGCGGGTTTACAAACAAGGGCGGCGGCATTTCGCTGCTCACATGACGGTTTTTTATTTGGCGCGCGCGGAGCAAGAGGAGAGTATCCGTGGGCTGCGGGTAGGATTTACTGTGAGTCGAGCGCTCGGAGGCGCAGTAGATCGTAACCGGATGAGGCGACGCTTGCGTGAGGCCGTCCGTTTGCAATACCCGAGTTCGGGCCCGGCAGTGGATGTGGTGATCAACCCGAAGAAGTCTCTGCGCACCGCTGATTTTTCTGACTTGCTGAAAGAAGTCGGACGAGCTTTGGAAGTGATTGCGGCGTACGCAGAGAAGTTGAGATGGGATCTACCTCCGGGCCCCAGAACGACGTGATGAAGCAGATTGCAAAAACCGTAGCGCTACAGGTGTTGCGCGCATATAAGCAAATTGTTTCGCCTATGTTGATGCCTGCTTGCCGCTATGTGCCGACTTGCTCAGGGTACGCGATGGAAGCAGTAGACACGCACGGCGCATTTCGTGGCGGTCTCTTGGCTTTCGGACGAGTGCTCCGTTGTCATCCATTTTCGAAGGGCGGATACGATCCGGTGGTCGGTCCGAGATGTTCTAACCAAGTTGGCGATGTTCATGAAGCCGAATTTTGCAGTCACTGAGTAAGCTAAATTGCCAGAATTCCCAAACCCTAATCAAGATCCCGGAATGGAGCGGCGGCTTCTTATAGTCTTCGCGCTCACTTTTCTCGTCATCATCGCTTTCCAGCCGCTTCTCAAGAAATATTTCCCGCAGACCGCGACACCTCCTGCACAGACCCAGCAAGCTCAAAATCCAAATCAGACACAGAACTCGAACCAGCCGACAACAACGGGCAACGTTGCAGTGGCGCAAACTCAATCTGGTGCTCCGGCTTCAGGGGCGAGCAAGCAAGCCAATGCAGAAGCTGAAACCGTCGTAGAAAATGATTTCTATCGCGTCACGTTTACCAACCGAGGCGCCCAGGTCAAATCGTGGATTCTGAAGAAATTTGATGACGATAAAGGACAGCCCCTGGATTTGGTACATCACGCTGCAGCGGAGAAATACGGTTATCCGCTGTCGCTTTTTACTTACGACGAAACCCTACGAAATAAACTGAACTCGCTCCTGTACGTCGATTCCGCGCCAGGTACGCTGAAGGCTCCGGGCGATCTCACATTTGAGTATTCGGATCAGGACGTCATGGTCCGCAAGACATTTCACTTCGACCAGACCTACGTGATCCAAGTGGTCACGTCAGTTGTGTCAAAAGGCAGCCAAGTGGAAGCCTTACCGATGTGGCCAGCTGGTTTCGGAGACCAGATTACGCCTGCGTCTTATGCTTCCAGCAAGATCGAATATCAATACAATGGCAACGTCGAACGATTAGCGGTCAAGAAAGTTATTGGTGGCGCCACTCTTCAGGGGCCTTTTAATTGGATTGGCGTAACCGACCAATACTTCGGCGCTATATTCATCCCCCAAGATCCTCAGAGCGTCGTTGCAGTTACCCTGCACAACACCATCGACGTTCCGAAGGACCCGCAGAAGCCGCAAGACACGACCAAAGCCGATGTGCTGGGAGTCGCGGTCGGCAACCCGAAGGGCCCGAGCGACGAGCGGATGTACGTAGGACCGAAATCGCTCCAGGTTGTCGAATCCATCCCCGTTCCGGGGATCAGGGGAGCGGAGCCAGACCTTCGGTCTTTAGTCAATTTCGGATTTTTCCAAATCATTGCCCGCCCGCTGTTCGTATGGCTCAAGTGGACCTACGATCATGTCGTCCACAACTGGGGCTGGGCCATTGCGCTGCAGACCTTAATCATCAATCTGGCGCTGCTGCCGCTGCGTATTTCCAGCATGAAATCCGCGCTGAAGATGCAGAAAATCCAGCCGCAGATGAACTCGATCAAGGATAAGTACAAGAAGTACACGATGCGCGATCCGCGGAAAGCCGAGATGAATCAGGAGATCGCGGCGCTCATGAAGCAAGAAGGCGTGAGTCCGGCTGGAGGCTGCTTACCGCTGTTGATCCAGATGCCGTTTCTGTTTGCGTATTACGGCATGCTCGGAGCCGCGCTCGATCTTCGCCACGCGCACTGGCTGTGGGTTCCAGATCTATCGTCGCCTGATCCCTGGCATATTCTGCCCATCGCGGTCATCGTTACCATGCTGTTCACGCAGCGAATGACACCGCAGGCTGGAATGGATCCGCAGCAGCAAAAGATGATGAACCTGATGATGCCGGTAATGCTGGGCATTATGAGCTGGAGTCTCGCTGCTGGGCTGACCCTCTACTGGTCGGAAGGCAGCTTGATAGGAATCGTGCAGCAGTACGTGATGAACAAGACAAAGCTGGGCCGCGAAATGCGCGAGATGGCGCTGAAGAGAGCCCGCAAGAAAGAAAAGTAGCTATCGGGCCTTCAGCTCTCAGCTCAGATATTGGTGAGAGCTGCAGGAACGGACGAGCCTACCAACTTAGGAGCAAGAGCGAATGGCAATTCCCGACAAAATCGCTGCCGCAAATAAGATTAACGAATTCCTTCGCAACGTTATTGCTCTTGGCGGATTTCGTCTAAAGTACCGAATAACTGTGGACCCTCCGCTTCCAGAAGAACGTGACTGGGAACGTCCGGAAATTCTGGTAGAACTGGTGGGGCCTGATTCGACGTTCATACTAGAGCGTGGCGGGGAGCTCTTGCGGTCCTTAGAACTGCTAGCGATTGAGATGCTTCGGCTGCCGGGTAATGAGCATGAGAAGGTTCGCTTCGATTGCATGAACAGCCGGGCCATGCGATTGGAAGAGTTGCGCCTATCGGCGAATGTTGCAGCCGAGAAGGTGAGAAAGAGCGGGACGCCCTACGAATTTGCGCCAATGTCGTCGCGTGAACGAAGAATCGTTCACCTCGCGCTACGCGACTTCGACGATCTCCACACCGAGAGCCAAGGCGAAGGTGGCCGCCGCTGCTTGGTCGTGTATCCGAAGAACTACAAGCCTGTAAGCAAGCCAGTACACAGGTAGCTCCAGTACGCTACTGAACATTGATCGAAGACGCGGCTTGGTGTTGACCTTCCGACCTCTTGGTTTACCTGCCGATCACCAAAGGTTGGATTATTTCGTGCATAGCGCGAAAGACCTATTTCGGTTGTGCCTTGGCGGCCTTCGCCCTGTATGGAGTGGTCTTCGCCGGCAACTTGGCCCTTCGCACCGTCGGTGCTCGGTCATTCGAGGTTTCGCCTACTGTAGCTACGCTTGTGGAAGGCATGCTTGTGCCTGGAATTGTCGGTGCATCATTGCTTTACATTGCCATGTGGTATTTCTGGTTTAATTATGATGATTCAGGGTTGTTCAAGAGAACCGTTTGGTTCTTGTTCCTCTACTTCCTTTTTCCGATTGGGTCAGCTTTATATTACTTTCTCGTTTATCGTCGCTGTCCCGAGCTTCGAAAACACACCTGAGTAATACACTCCACGATTCCGGATCATGTGCTAGGGCGTCCGCCTTTCACAAATGTTTAACGGATGAACCCGCTACAATTCTTTCAGTGAACCTCGACGACACCATCGTGGCTATCGCCACACCCGCCGGACGCGGTGGCATCGGTGTGGTCCGAGTAGCCGGAGCGGACGCGCGCGCAATCGTCGAGCCGATTCTGCGCCTGAAACACGACCTTGAGCCTGGACGAGCCTTGTTCGGGGAACTGGTAGAACCAGATTCGTGTGGCGCGGGCGCCCTCGCCCGCGATCTTCCAGAGACAGGGCAATGTTCAGCCGCACCAGAGACGCGCAACTCTCGCATCGATGAGGTCGTCGTCACCTTTTTCGCGAAACCCTACTCCTATACAACGGACGACATCATCGAAATTTCCGCGCACGGTTCGCCGGTGGTTCTTAGGCATATTGTGGAGCTGGCTCTCGCTCGCGGCGCGCGTCTAGCCGAACCTGGCGAGTTCACCATGCGCGCCTTCCTCAACGGACGCATTGATCTCACCCAAGCGGAAGCTGTCCGGGACCTGATCGATTCACAGACTTTGTATCAAGCAAAAGTTGCAGCCCAGCAACTCGAAGGAGCACTCTCTCGCCGCCTGCAACCCACCAAGGAAAAATTGATCAAATTGATTGCAACACTTGAGGCGGGCATTGATTTTGCCGAGGATGATATTTCTGTCCTCCCCGCCATCGCGATACTTGAACGAATCTCGAGCATCCACACGCCTCTCGAAGAGCTTGCAAAATCGTTCGCATATGGAAAGCTTGTCCATGAAGGACTGACATTGGCGATTGTCGGCCGTCCAAATGTTGGAAAATCTAGTCTCTTTAATCGTCTCGTGGAACGCGAGCGCGCCATCGTAACGGCTACTCCGGGGACCACGCGCGATTTGGTGACGGAAACCGTGGCAATCGGCGGGATTCCAGTTAGATTAATCGACACGGCTGGAATCCGTCGCGCCCTGGATGAGGCGGAAAGTATAGGCATTCGGAAATCCATGGAGGCGCTAGCCGACGCCGACCTTGTACTGGTTGTCCTTGACTCTTCGCAGGCGATGGCTGCCGAAGATCATGAGTTGCTGGATCAGGTTGCAGGACGTCCGTCGATTCTCGTAAAGAATAAGTGCGATCTCGCAAGCGGGTCTGGGCACCAGGATAATGACTTAGCTTCTGGAGACGATATACGTGCCCGCGTGATAACCTCGGCTACCACAGGTCAAGGCATCGCCGAATTGCGTGAAGAGATTCTGCGCTGTGTCGGAGGAGAATCAGGAGCGCAAGCCGAGAGCGGATTCCTAACTAATGTCCGCCATCAATCGCGCGTGCGCGAATCCATTACCGCACTGCAGGCTGCAGAAACTGCAGTGAAGAATAAAATTCCACACGAGATGATTCTGCTCGATCTCTACAGCGCGTTGCGAGCTCTGGACGAAATCACGGGTGCAACTACAAATGACGACATCCTGAATCTGATCTTCAGCACATTCTGTATCGGAAAATAAGAATTATTAACCTCACGTTAAAATTCCATTCTGATTCGTCACGATAACTGCCTTGGGGCATTGCTGTAGTGCAGCTAGGGGTGTTCCGAAAAAGCTGCCTTATCCTTCAAAGCTGCCTTATCCTTCCATGTGGCATCCAAATAAAAATGACTTTAGCGGTATTCCATTCAGGTTGCTGTACGAATTTTGGAGAAATATTCTGGAGAAAAGATGATGAATTCAGCCGTCCGGAGTAAGGTTTCCTTGTCGGACAGGAATGTGCAACTGAATCTCCCCTCTATCGATGAGTACAAGCTAGCCAAACCAGCAACAGATCGTCTTGGGAAAAGGTGGTTTTCTCAGATTGCGCAACGTGTAAAGGAAAACGAAACACTCTTTGGAATAATTGTGCGCACGTTTCGTCGTCTACAACGGGTAGGTCTAAATGTAAGCCCTAACCACTTTTACTGGCCGATTCCGGATTTGCGTGAACTTGAAGGAAGGGAATGGCCCGTTTACCTTGGCCCGGGCTTGGATCTCAAACTCGATAAGCAACTGGGCTTTATTAGACAGGTCGTAAGCAGGTACATCGATGAGTGTGCTTTCGCGGACAAACCAACAACAGACGGTGATTTTCACTTTAATAACGGCTTTTTTGAAACTGTAGACGTTGAAGTCGCATACAGCATGTTGCGAAACTACAAGCCTTCTCGCATTATCGAAATTGGCTCAGGATACAGCACTCGGGTTCTCGCAAAGGCGATGCGGGCCAACCGTGAATTCGACGGTGTCGAAGGCGAGTTAATTACTATTGATCCTCATCCGGAACGCCTGCCGCTTGCCGGCATGGAAGAGTTTGTAACGTACCTGCAACAGCGTGTCCAAGATGTGGACCTCGATGTATTCCGAAGTTTAAGAAGTGGGGACGTCCTTTTCATCGATTCAAGCCATGTGGTGGGGATTGGCAGTGATGTAGTTCGCGAATACCTGGAGATTATTCCCGCACTTCAACCGGGTGTGATCGTCCATATTCATGACATATTTTTGCCTTCGGACTATCCACGGCGAGCTGTTTTGCAGAATTTGTGCTTTTGGTCGGAACAATATCTGCTGCAAGCTTTTCTCAGTTTTAATACCAGCTTTCAAGTGCTTTGGTCCTCAAGCGCGATGCAGTTTTTCCACGCGAATTTCTTGGAGCGTTATTTCCCGCGCTGGAAACACAGCTACAGATTAATGCCCCATTCAAAACGTCGCTTCATTCCCAGCATCGATAATGAGAGAGTTTGGCCGTCCAGCTTTTGGATGCGGCGCTCCGGGGCGTAGTGAGAGTTCAAGATCTCGCGAACGGTTCAAGTCTTGGCTATTTGGATAGCACGCCCAAGGCTTCCCGGAACATAGCGTCGAAAGGCTGGCCCTTGTTGAGAGTCGATAATGACTTTTCGGCTGTGGCCCGTTGATAACCGAGATTCATCAAGGCGGACAAAACATCCTCTTCCACCGCGCTCAGTGAAGGAATCGCGGTGAGTGCGGATGCAGCTTGCGTGGGTAGTTTGTCGCGCAGCTCCAAGACCATTCGCTCAGCGGTTTTTTTGCCGATCCCTGGAATCTTCGTCAGGCGAGCGATGTCGTTGCCGCGAATCGCGCCGATCATCGACTCGGCTGGCATTCCACTCAAAATGGTGATTGCTAGCTTTGGGCCGATGCCATTCACACTAATTAGTTTCTCAAACAAGAGTTTTTCCGATGGCTGCAGGAATCCGTAAAGCGCAATCTGATCCTCGCGCACATGAGTATGTATGTTGAGTGCGACCTCATTGCCAAGGCCAGGTAGATCGGAATAAGTGGGCACGCTAATGGTCACGTCGTATCCGACGCCCGCAGCCTCAATGATCGCCTGGTTGGGTTGTTTAGCGAGAAGCTTTCCGCGTAGATGGGCAATCATGCTGGAGACATTCTAGACTCTCTGGTACTTGGCTGGGCGGACACTGTTGTCCGTCGCTTTTGATTTGCATGGAATGCTGAAGCGATGGACTTCAATATTCCCCATAGCGCCCCTTGACCGAATCGATCAACTTCTGCGAGTCATAGCCGATCCCATCCTTAAATACGATCTCCACATTTTCGACATCCGCAATGTGCGTTGCCGGATCACCTTTTATCACCACCAAGTCTGCATTCTTGCCCACTGCTATCGATCCGATCTGTTCCTGCTTGCCCATGTAGATTGCGCCATTCAACGTCGCAATCTTGATGGCCTCAACGGGAGTGAATCCCGCCTCGACCAGCAGTTCAATTTCACGCTGGTCGCCAAATCCTGGGACCACGCCTCCGTCTCCCGTCGGGTCTGGACCCGCCAGCAGCAAGCCTCCAGCGGCGACAAAAGCGTGTTCTAGCTCCATATCGCGCTTCAACAACGCAAGCCAATCAACTTTGGAGGGCTTTGCATTTGCTGGCCGTTCGCGCCTGTAAAAATATGCCTCCCGCGCTTGCTGAGTCAGTACATCCAACATTTGCTGTCGCAACGGAGGAAGCCGCGGAAAACTTCCACTTTCAAATACTGGAAGCGTTGACGTAACAGCGACATGGTGTTTGACCAACGTATCGATTAAATCCTTTGCCTCGGGACTATTTGCTGGCATACGTTCCAGCGTGTAAGCCCCCTCGCTTTCGCTGCACGTGTCTGGCTTCTTGTCTGGATCAAGTTGCGTGTTCACAAAAAAACCGTGTTCCAGATTATCAATGCCCAGATCCACCGCTTCCTTGTAAGTCACCGAGCACAAATGCCCCGTCACCTTGATGCCGCGCTTGTGGGCTTCTTCAATGGCGGCCTTCAATTCCGCTCGCGTAATATTCATATACGCTTTGAAGGACGTTACCCCTTGATCTGCCCAATAGTTCACCATGTGCCGCGCGTCCTCAGGACCAGTTAGCTCATGCAGTTGGACTGCAAAACTGCCCAGTCCTTCGAGATAAGGTCCAGTCACATCGATATGGGGACCAGGCAGCTTGCCGCGATCGATGTCGCGTCTGAGATTCAGGTCGGCGTAGGTCTCGACGCTTCCCGTCGTGCGCATCGTAGTGACGCCGCCCGCCAGGTAAAGCCGCGGAGCAGAGAAACTCATCTGCGGAACCAGAATCGGCGGCTCCCAGCTCCAATCGCTCTTGAGATTTGGTTTGGCGACGTAGAAAAGATGGTTGTGCATGCCCACGATTCCAGGCATCACCGTGTATCCGTGGAGATCGAGAACCTGTACGCCATCTTCCGCATGAAGAGTCGGGCTTGCCTGCAAAGCGATGATCTTCCCGCCCTCAATGACGACGCTCCGATCTTCGAGCGGCGGTCGACCCGTGCCATCGATCACGCTTACATGTTCCAGAACAACCTTGTGGGCGTTCACGCGCACATACTTCAGTACCAGTGGATCCAATTGGACCGCCTGCTGTGCATACAGGGGAGGCAGCGTGATCTGTACGGAAAGCAGAATTAAGAGAATCAAGCGACTCTGGCGCATGAGAAGACCTCGGAAAAAGAGAATCATTGTAGCTGAGGGAGTGATTCTGTGGCGGGAGGACTTCTCCCCAAGGCGCCTTTCGGCTAGAAAAGTGAACTCTGCCGACGAGTCGGCTTGATTCCAAAATGATCGTATGCCAGTTGCGTAGCCACGCGCCCTCGCGGGGTTCGATTCAGAAACCCAATCTGGATTAGAAATGGCTCGTAAATTTCTTCAATTGCGTCCGATTCTTCCGCTAATGCTGCTGCCAGTGTGCTTACGCCGACTGGCCCGCCCTGATATTTCTCGATGATAGTCAGGAGCAACTTGCGATCCACTTCGTCGAACCCGTGGCGGTCTACTTCCAGCATTTGAAGCGCAGCTTGCGCGCATGGCAAGTCGATCTTCCCCGCCCCTCGTACCTGGGCATAGTCTCGCACCCGGCGCAGCAATCGGTTCGCGATTCTGGGAGTCCCTCGTGAGCGGCTCGCAATCTCGACCGCCCCGGCATGATCGATTTCCACTCCGAGAATTTCTGAAGATCGTTCTAAGATCACGCGCAAATCTTCATGTCCATAAAATTCAAGGCGCAATATAATGCCGAATCGCGAGCGCAGAGGAGCTGAGAGCAACCCGGCGCGGGTAGTTGCGCCGATGAAAGTGAACGGCTTAACGTCCATCGTGTGGGTTCGGGCGGCGGGTCCTTGTCCGATGATGATGTCGAGTTTGTAATCTTCGAGCGCCGAATAAAGGATCTCTTCCAGGGCAGGCTGCA
>JAOAPG010000155.1 GCA_025462785.1 Acidobacteriaceae bacterium | reverse complement strand
ATCGGACTTGTGTATCTCATCTGGCGCATTCGCGGACGAAAGACCAACAATCCTGACCTGCCGCCGCGCTGGGGACTGCTGTTCCTCTTTTCCTATCTCGCAGGTCTCAGCCACATACTGCTCGATTACACCAACAACTACGGTGTGCGGCCGTTCTGGCCATTTTCCGAGAAATGGTATTCGTGGGACATCGTATTCATAGTCGAACCTGCAATCTTGATTTTGCTTACAGGGGGTCTGGTGCTTCCGGCCGTAGTTGGCTGGATCAGAAAAAGCCCTGTCCATAGTGTCCCAAGAGGAAGACTAGGCGCGGCATTAGCCCTATTCGGCGTAGTTATCCTATGGGGGTTGCGGGACTTGGAACATCGGCACGCGGTTCATGTGGCGCGAACCGGGTCGTATCAGGGAACTGCCCCAATCCGTACCTCTGCGTATCCGTATTGGTGGACGCCGTTTCTCTGGTACTCAGTAGCGGAAACAAAAGATTCTTGCACGACGATGGTGTTGCATTCTTCTCATAGCGATATATCTCACCTTCAGATTTATTACAAACCGGCGGAAACACCAGTCACGCTCGCTGCGAAGCGGTCATACTTAGGGCGGGTTTACCTGGATTGGGCACAGTATCCTCTCGTCCAGAGCTACCGGGTGACAGATTCGGATGTCGTTGCGTATAGAGTGCAATTTCAGGATCTTAGGTATGCTTATCCCGACATGGCGGGACGAGCCGCGCTTTCCGCGAGCGTGGAACTCAATCGCAAGCTAGAAGTCGTCGGCGAGACTTTTGGAAGCCGCCGCGAACGCCTTTCTCCTCCAGACTGATTAGAAGTGATGCTGATAATCAAAGTCGAAGCTTGACGCACGCTCCTCTACGCGCAACAATCATTGTTTAGGAATGCCGAGGTGATCATGCTGGCGTACTTGTTCTTGCTAACTGCAGTTGCGGTACGGTTTTTACCGCATCCTTGGATGTTCACTCCCGTTGCCGCCTCGCTCTTGTTTTTCGGCGCGCGAGGTCCTCGACGCCAGCCCTGGCTTCCTTTTGTGATGTTGGCCGCATCCGACGTGATCCTTACGAAATTTGTCTACTCCTATCCGTTCTCCTGGGACCACTATGTAACTTGGGTCTGGTACGCGGCGATCATTTGGCTCGGGACTAACCTTCGCGAAAATACCAAGCCAGTGCGCGTCATTGGAGCAGCGCTCGCGAGCTCAGTCTCTTTCTTCCTGTTAAGCAATCTGGCCGCATGGGCCGCCTGGACGGATCTTTACCCGAGAACTCTGAAGGGCATCATGGAATCCTATGTGGCAGGGCTGCCATTTTTCCGGAACACTCTGGAAGGCGATCTATTGTTCACGATGGCGATGTTTGCCACTCCGGTTGCGGCGCACTACCTTGCTGGAGTTTTCGCGAAAGAAGATTACAACGCTGCGTAGGTAAGTGCCTTTCAAGTTCGCCGAATTGCCTCTAAGCTGCGCCTTAAGGCTGTTCGGCAATTTCCGCCGCAGATTTTCCTGATCTTCCTAGACTCCGCCGCCTTAGCCACCAAGCGGTTACTCCAACCAGTCCTATTCCCCCGATTGCATAGATGTGTCGAGCAAAAAGTGGGCCTATCACGTGTACAAACTCAGGCCCAAACTTAAGCGTGAGCAGGCCCAGTAGCGTAAAACGGACGAACCGGCCAGAGAAGATTGCCAGGAGATAGTGACTGAACTGCATTTCGGAAACAGCCGCTGCCACTACAAAAAGTTTGAATGGTGTGGGCGGAGGCAGGATCGCCGGCAGCATCAAGCTCCAGAAAGGATGCTGGTCGAAGGTCGCGTGTATTTTTTCGAAGCGAGCCGGTGAAATCCGCTTCCGAAGCAACTCTTCTCCTCCTTTGTAGCCGATTGCATATATCAGGACGCTGCCCAGGGCCTCGCCCGATGAAGCCATCAACACATAAAGCAGGAATTTGTGAGGATTTTGGTAGACATAGGTCGCCACCACAACATCCACCGGCAAGCCGAGAGCCGCGGCGTCAATCGCTCCGATAATGAAAACACCCCATATCCCCAGCGGTTTCAGAAGAACCCAAAGGAATGCAGTGTAATGGGCCAAAATGTGCTTCAGGGTTTTCAAGGCGTAAAAGAAAAGGCGTGAAAAAAGTGTACGCGAAAGTAACGCTGCATGGGGTGTGCAACCCGGAAACTAATCCTGGTGCTACGCGGAATAGGAGGAATAATGTTCCGTGTCCCCGTTCAACAGCTGGAGGGCGTGAGGTATCAGCTCAATCACCGCCGATAGCGAATCGACTGCCCCGCCGGGACTTCCGGGCAGATTTAAGACCAGCGAAGTGCCTCGTATCCCGCAAACTCCCCGGCTAAGTGCCGCAAACGCAGTTTTTTTGGCACCTTCGGAACGCATTCGCTCAGCCACGCCTTCGAGCAAGCGATCGCAAACTGCGCGAGTCGCTTCAGGAGTGACATCGCGCGGCCCAATTCCTGTCCCCCCTGTGGTAACCAATAACCGAACCTGCCCGGCTAAACGAAGAATTGCCTTCTTTATGGCCGCTTCATCGTCCGGAACAACCTCCAGAGCCGCAATTGCGAAGTTATTTTTTTTTAGAACTGCAGCTACGGCGGGTCCGGAGAGATCGGTGCGCTGCCCCCGGGCACATGAATCACTGACAGTGAGGACGGCGGCGGTCAGGAATGCAGAGTTGGAAGAATCATGAGTCGAGGAGGACATCATCTTCTTCCTCCTGCTTTTTCTCAGCGGCCTCTCCGCTGTCTCGTTGCGCTTCATCGAGCAGGCGTAGGCCTTCCATCAGCAGTCCCTGTGTGTTGAGGGTCGTAGTTTCTTCGCTAGTCTTGCCTTCGAAATTCATCTCGAAATTTCCGTTAGTCCAACGCAAGACTTTGAACACGGCCGGATCGCCAGTGAGGTCGCCGTAAGCTGCATGGGTTACTTGACCCTCGCGGAAATACATGTCGCACTTATCACCGTCATTCGTCATTGTGAGTAAACAGCTCTTACGCCCCATCTCCAGAGACTGAACCAAATCGATGACATTCATCTGCAGCAAACTGCCCCGCAAAATCCCATCTGATGGCGTGGTTTTCGCCATCTTTTCGAGTGCAATCTTATCAATCACGCGCTTGATTCTCTGAATAGCGTCTTTAAGAAAAAATGGCTTTTCTACAAAATCGTCGGCCGGGTGATCTTGCATGCCCAACTTTTCGCTGATATCGGTTTTCGTCGCGAGCAGGATCACAGCAATTCCCGCGGTCTTAGGGCGGCTTTTCAACTTCTCAACCAGTTGCCGTCCGTCCATGCCCGGCATACGGTAATCGCTCACCAAAAGATCCGGCGGATCTTCCACGGCTTTCAACAGAGCATCCGCCCCGTCACACGCGGTGTTTACCACCGCCAGTGGAGTGAGTGCGCCCCGCAGCATGCCGAGCACCATGGGGTTGTCATCGACTAACAAGACTTTGACATTAGTTGACATGCACTACTTCTTTATCCCAAAGTTTTTCGTATTCCGTAGGTAGTCTCCGCTCTTTCCACCGGACTTTCGATCGAGCACAATCTCGCGAATCTCAATGCCCTTGTCGAGGGCTTTACACATATCGTATACGGTAAGAGCCGCAACGCTCGCTGCCACGAGAGCCTCCATTTCAACTCCCGTAACGGCCGTGGTAGTAACTGAAGAATGAATAGCGACGCCATTCTCGCATAGCTGCAAACGCACATCAACGTGCGACAAGGGCAAAGGATGGCACATGGGGATAAGATCGGCGGTTCGCTTTGCCGCCATGATCCCCGCCAGCCGCGCAACTTCCAATTGATCGCCTTTGGGATTGTCAGGCAACGACTTGAGGACCGTCTGCTTGAGCACAACAAATGCGCTGGCCTCGGCTTGGAGTTTGGTAGAGAGTTTATCCGAAACGTCCAGCATCTTTGCGCGGCCCGAGCCGTCGTAATGGGAA
>JAOAPG010000148.1 GCA_025462785.1 Acidobacteriaceae bacterium | reverse complement strand
CCCCCTTCCTCACGAAACTGCGTGGATGGATCGCTTGCATGGATTGCAATATCTTCCCACGGCGTTCCGCCTCGATTGGATGCAGGAAGGGGAGCAAGACCTGAAAGACTCCGCCGCCTACCTCACGTCACTTGTGAAAGAGCTCAAGCCCGATCTGCTTCATCTCAATCAAATGTGCTACGGAAATCTGCCGGTGGCTGTACCACGCCTCGTCTTTGCGCATGGCGATTTGATCAGCTGGTCAAAATGCGTCCATGGCTATGGGCCGAAAGAGAATCGCTGGTCGCGCTGGTATCACGACGTAATCACCGCAGGTCTATCGAAGGCGAGCATGGTTGTTGCACCAACAGTCTGGATGTTGGATAGCATCCGCGCTGCCTACACAAAGCCCCAACATGACACTGTGGTTTATAACGGCAGAAATCCGATCTTTTTCAATCCTTACGTGAGCAAGGACGACTCGGTTCTCGCGGTGGGCCGTCTCTGGGATGCGGGCAAGCAGGTCTCCTTGCTAACTCAACATAAGCATCCCATTCCCGTCTGCATCGTCGATTCCGACACACCCGTTCAGGCATCTGGAGTGCCGATCAGAGCAGACGTCAAGCTGTCCCTTGACGAAGTTCGTATCTCACTGAAAGGGCCGCAAACCGAAGCGCAATTGCGGCTCCTCTACAGCCGAGCTTCAATTTTCGCGGCCACCGCCCGCTACGAGCCGTTAGGAATGGCAGCCCTCGACGCGGCATTCTCCCGATGCGCGATCATTGCTAATGATATCCCGCCATTTCGAGAAATGTGGGATGACGCTGCCATCTACTTCAACGCGAATGATGCAACCAGTCTCGCGGTTGCGATACGCAAGTTAAGTGAGCAGCGCGACCTATGTCAGGCGCTTGGGAATCGAGCATTTCAGCGCGCCAAAGAATGTTTCACTGCCCAGCGGATGATCGATGATTACCTGCAGCTCTACCGTAATCTACTCAGCAGCCGTGTCTCAGCGGCAGCATGACCAAGGGAACGAGCGCTGGTAGCTTGCGGTCTTAAGCTGGTATCTTCTAATCGTCATCAATAACTCATTTTGGACGGAGGCTTCATGGCAGTTGTAAAGATCACTGTAAAGAAAAACGGGCCGTTTCGAGTGGAAGCTCCAGAAGGCGCGATCGAATTGGTCGACGCTGATGGCACTCCTTACGACCTTACGGGGAAGACAGCCTTTTCTCTGTGTCGTTGTGGCGGGTCAGTGACCAAACCCTTTTGCGACGGAACCCACAGCAAAATTGGATTTCAGGCGGCAGAGCTGGCGGTGAAGAAGGCTGATAATCTAGGCTAGCGTTTTAACCAATCCAGCATAAAATTCACAGTTCCACTTAATCAGCGATTCAGCGTCACGCCGACGCAAGGGGCCCTATGCACGATTCCAGAGATCGTGAACTTGGTATGAGCCGCAAAATCACGCGGCGTGATTTTATAAACGGGATTGCAGTCACAGCTGGGGCAGCGATGATGCCCAATTCGTTGTTGGGTGCCCTAGATTTCAATGACGATCAAAATTCTTCGGGCTACTATCCGCCAGCATTGACTGGGTTACGCGGCAGTCACGTGGGCGCTTTCGAAATCGCCCATAGTTTGCGGGATGGGACCTTCTGGGAGCAAGCAGGGAAGCCGACCGACACCGGTGAAACCCACGATCTCGTTATCGTTGGCGGGGGAATCAGCGGTCTCTCTGCTGCTCACTTTTATCGCAAAATAGCCGGCTTCAAGTCGCGGATTCTCATCCTCGATAATCATGACGACTTCGGCGGCCATGCCAAGCGCAACGAATTCACAGCCGGAAACCGTAGGCTTCTGGGCTTCGGAGGAACGTTCTCCATCGAAAGTCCGGCGCCTTATAGTGCAGTCGCGAAGGGCGTGATTAAAGAACTGGGAATTGATGTCGGGGCCTATCCGAAATACGTTTCCAAAGATCTTTATCGCTCCCACGGTCTTGGGCCGAATATTTTCTTCGATAAGGAGACGTTCGGCGCTGACAAGCTTGTGCCAAATCCAACACCGCATGGAGGTAGTGAAACAGGCGAACTCTCCGCCGGAAATGCGGCAAAGTGGAAAAAGTTCATGGCCGACGCGCCTCTCTCAGATCAGGCGAAAAAAGATTACGAGCGCCTGCATACAGAGAAGAAGGATTATTTGCCGGGCTTAAGTTCGGATGAGAAGAAAGCGCGCATGGCCCGCATGAGTTATTCCAAGTTTCTGTCTGAACTGGTTGGGGTGAATCAGGAAGTAGTTCATGTCTTGCAGGCGTTGCCGCAGCCCCTATTTGGAATCGGAATCGATGCTATGTCCGCGCAAGATGCCTGGGGCCTCGATTTCCCTGGGTTCGACGGAATGAATCTCGATCCTGCTCCGGGCAAGGGCATGAATCGAGATGCGATTCCGAATGAAGAGGCCGAGAAATATTTCTTTCACTTTCCGGACGGAAACGCGTCCATCGCGCGATTGCTGGTTCGTCAGCTGATTCCGAGTGCGATTCCGGGAAGCTCGTCAACTGACGTAGTCGCCGCGCGAGCTGATTATGCCAAGCTTGATGAAGCTTCCTCGCCCGTTCGAATCCGGCTCAACAGCACGGTGGTTCGGGTGAAACACAATGGTGATCCCGCAAGCGCCAAGGAAGTTGAAGTCACATATTCTCAGGGAGGCAAGGTCTTCACAGTGCGTGCCGCAAACAGCATTCTGGCCTGCTGGCACGTAGTGATTCCGTACTTCTGCGAAGAGTTGCCGGACAAGCAAAAAGAGGCGCTATCCTCCGCAGCGAAGGTTCCACTGCTTTATACAAATGTCGCACTGCGAAACTGGACGGCGCACCAGAAGCTCGGAGCCAGTTCCATTTATGCGCCGGGAAGTTATCACACGTTTGCAAATCTAGACCTGCCGGTGAGCATTGGTGGATATGAATGCTCGCGAAAGCCGGAAGATCCGATAGTCATGCATATGATGAAAACGCCATGCAAACCGGGCCACCCGGCTCGCGATCAGCACCGGATCGGACGCATGGAACTCTTCACCACAACGTTCGAAACCATGGAACGGAATATTCGCGATCAGTTGGCACGCTCGTTGGGACCCGGCGGCTTCGATCCTGCCCGAGATATTACTGCTATAACGGTAAATCGCTGGCCGCATGGATACGCATACGAATACAACTCACTGTGGGACAAATTTTGGCTGGAAGGCATGGAAGCGCCATGTGAAGTAGCAAGAAAGCCTTTCGGGAGATTGGCGATAGCGAACGCTGACGCAGATGCGTATGCGTATACAGATTGCGCAATTGATCAGGCGTATAGGGCGGTGCAGGAGATCACAAAGTCGTGAGCCCTGGAGTGTCGAACTCACGTAGGGACAGCGAAACGGCTGTCTTCCGGCTCGTTTGCTTCAATGAATTGTCTTGGTCTTCCGCGACATGTAATCCATCAGCAGATATTGGCCCAACGTGTACGGTGTCGTGAAGTAAGCCTTACCGCGGCACATCTCCGTTACTTTTTGCACAAACTGCACCAGGCCATAATCTGACGCGAGCATGAACGTGTTAATCATTACGCCTGCGCGCTTGCATTTCGAAACTTCTTCCAGCGTCTGACTCACGACGAGCGGATCGAGTCCGAAAGCATTCTTGTAAATTCTTCCATCTTCCAGGGTCAGCGCCGAAGGCTTTCCGTCAGTTATCATTACAATCTGCTTCATATCCTTGCGCTGTCGCTGTAGGATGCGTTGCGCCAGCCGCAACCCTTCGCGCGTATTTGTGTAGTACGGACCAACTTTCACACGAGCTAACTGCGAGAGGGGCACCTCCTCAGCGGAATCGTGGAACAGAATCAGCGAAAGCGAATCGCCCGGATACTGCGTCCGGATCAAATGCGACAGCGCCATCGCGACTTTCTTCGCTGGAGTAAAGCGGTCTTCCCCATAGAGGATCATCGAGTGCGAACAGTCGAGCATAAGAACAGTTGCACACGAAGACTGGTACTCGCACTGATGTACCTGAAGATCGGAATACTCTATGTTCAGCGGAGTAGTCAATCCCTCACGTTGAATCGCGCTAGAAAGAGTAGCGGTGATGTCGAGATTCAGCGTGTCACCAAACTCATATTGTCGTGATGCCCCGTTCGCTTCAATCCCAGTAGCCATGTCGCGTGTGTCGTGGCGTCCGAAACTCGATTTTCCTAAGGAACCCATCAGATCGCGAAGTGTCTTGAAGCCGAGAAAATCCAGGCTCTTGTCTGTGATTTCGAATTTCGCCTGGTGAGCTTCGCCGGTCTGTCCACCAATACTTGAACGCTGCGAAGGATCGTGCGGCTGGTCGACACTGATGTAATCCTCTTGCTGCATGCGTTCGATAAGCTGTTCGATCAGTTCGTCGAGTGTGCCTTCCATGTACATCTGTTCAATGCGCTCTCGCATTTGCTGATCAAGGGCGTCACTTTCCAGAAGAGCCTGTTCGAGTGCGCGCCGCAGTTCATCCAGGGTCTGCTCGCCATCGAACAGATCGTCATACATGTAATTCTGAAAACCGCTCTGCAGAAGATAATCGGAGATAGCGCTGAGCAGGTCTTCCATGCTCATTTCGCCAGCAGGATCGGGAACGTATTTGCTGTAGCGGATGCGTTTCATAAAAAGCAGGCGTCAGGCTTTAGGCTTTAGCAAAACCTCCCGACTACTACAAGGAGTTCCTGAGGCCTAAAGCCTGACGCCGGAAGCCTAGTTGTACGGCCTTCTTCCTCTCGCCGGCAGGTCGTCGCGATCAAATGGTTTCTCGACCGGCTTCGGCTGTTTTTCTCCAGCCGTGAACAAACGCTCTTCGTTTCTTCCTATCCTTTTATGGGCATGGAGTCCCTCAAGCACGAACTCCGCTGCCGAGACTTGCGCTTCCGCAGTGTCCTTCGGGCCTACATTCAGTTTGCTGGTCTTTTCCATCAAGCCCTGAATGCCGCGCAACGCATTCAGCGTTTCTTGGGCGCTGGACGAGTCGGCCAATTGAATCTCGCCGCCTAGATCGAACCATTGAACAATCTGCTGCACATCAACGCCTTTGAAGTATCCGTCGTAAGTCTTGGCAATTGCATTCCGGATTAGCTCACGGCCTACATGATCCGCACCCTTCATCTCGCCTTCGTACTCTAGTTCAAGCTTGCCCGTAATCGCGGGCAGCGCGGCATATACATCACCGATGCGAGGAACGACGTGCTTTTCACCATGTCGGATCGCGCGGCGCTCCGCATTTGAAATCACGTTCTCCATGCATGAGATCGGCAGCCGCTGACTTACACCCGAACGCTTGTCGACTTTTTTGTCCTCTCGAGCGGCAAAGGCGACGCGCTCAATTACTTCTCGCACATACGTGGGAAGATGAAGCTTGTGCCCATTACGCTGTGTCCAAGCTTCTTGCGCTGTGATCGCAATACCTTCCTCTACGGTCGCAGGATAATGAGTTCGAATTTCAGATCCGATGCGATCTTTCAGCGGAGTCACAATCTTTCCGCGAGCTGTGTAGTCCTCGGGATTCGCGCTGAAAACGAGTGCTACATCGAGCGGCAGACGGATCGGATACCCCTTTATCTGAACATCGCCTTCCTGCATGATGTTAAACAGTCCTACCTGAATTTTTCCTGCCAAATCCGGCAACTCATTGACTGCGAAGATTCCGCGATTCGCTCGCGGAAGCAGTCCGTAGTGCACGGTAAGTTCGCTTCCGAGCTCATGACCTCCACGTGCCGCCTTGATCGGATCAATGTCGCCAATCAAATCAGCAATCGTGACATCTGGGGTTGCGAGCTTCTCAACGTAACGCTCATCCGGTGTGAGATAGGCGATCGGAGTGGCATCCCCAAGTCTCGCAATTTCTTCTTTGCAGCGCCGGCAAAGCGGATCATAAGGATTGTCGTGAATCTCGCAACCCGCGATATACGGAACTTGCGGATCAAGCAGGGAAGTCAGAGCGCGCAAAATGCGGCTCTTGGCCTGCCCGCGCAATCCGAGCAAAATAAAATTATGGCGAGATAAAACAGCATTTACGATCTGCGGAACTACCGTGTCGTCGTAACCGACGATTCCGGGGAAAATTGGTCCGCCGCTACGAAGCTTCGCAATCAAGTTGTCGCGTAATTCGTCCTTCACGCGCCGCGTACGCATTGTTTCTTCGGAGAAAGAGCTCTGGCGCAATTCGCCGAGCGTCCGAGGAAGGCTACTCATGATGAAAAAACCCCCAAAAACCGAAACAAGAAGCAGGTTCTGCCCTGATTATACGCTCGCTCTCAAATCATCCCGCATGCCCATTGCCGCCAGCTTTCTGGCGCACGTGCACAGTGCGGCGCATACTAGGTAAGATGGCTTCGAAGAACGAAATGATGGCTTGCACTCTCTCCGATTCCGATTTCATTTCAAGTAGAGTCTGTTTAAAGTCTAGATCGAGCGGAAGTGAGCCTGCGAGATGGTACGCTAGATTATCTCCAGCAATTTCTGACGCTCCTTCCGGTTTCGCGCCAGCGAGAGTCATGAGTTCGGCGTGAAGCTTCATCGCTCGTGACTTCTCCTCCGGACTCGATGGATTCAATTCGTCTTGCAAATAAATAACCTCGGCTTGCAAGAACGATCGCTCCTGATTTACCTGCATGACTTCAAATCTCTCCCGCCCTGCCGTCAGAACGTCCATTCGTCCGTCATCATACGTCTTCGTCCGGTCCACGATCTCCGCGGTGCAGCCGATCTCAGCAATACCGTCGTCCTTTGCTCGAACCACGCCAAAATGCTTTTTCTCGGCGAGGCATTCGGAAACCATCTCCCGATAGCGAGGCTCAAAAATGTGCAGAGGCAGCGAGGTGCCAGGAAATAAAACCAGGTCCAAGGGGAAGAGTGGCAGTAGCGCGCTCATGAAGGCCTCTCAACATGCGCACCACCAAAAGCCGGTAATGAAACTTGCATTTTCCGATTGTAACTGCGGAATGACTTACTATGTCTGAAGCAGAACAGAGTAGAGCCTTATTCAAACAAGTCGAGGTCAAGCACAATGGATGTGTCAGGTAAAGTTGTCGTGATCACAGGCGCGTCAATGGGTATCGGCGAAGCCATTACCAAAATATTCGCCGACCACGGCGCGACAGTCGTATTACTCTCGCGTGACGCTGCGCGGTCGGAAGCCGCTCGATCGCGCATCGGCCATCCCGAGCGAACATTGGCACTCGCTTGCGACGTTCGTCATCGAGAAGAAATCGATCGCGTCATTGGTATTGTGATGCGTAATTTCAACTGTATCGACGTCTGGATCAACAATGCCGGTCAAGGACTAATGGATTCGATTGACGGAATGGACATGGCAGCTTGCCGCGAGATTTTCGAGACCAATCTGTTCGGGACAATTGCAGCTATGCAGGCTGTTACGCCGACAATGAAACAGCAAAGCTCCGGAGCCATTATCAACATTTCAAGCGTAGCCGGACATATTCCCGTGCCGTTTATGGGTGTTTACTGCGCGACCAAGTTTGCCATGAATGCAATCGGAAAGGCTGCTCGGGTGGAATTGAAGAGCCACGGCATAAATGTGCTTACGGTTTGCCCGGGGTATGTTCGTACTGGATTTGGAGCGAATGCGGTCCGCGGTAGCAAGCCCCAGCAGATCCGTCCGCAAAAAGTCCGAGGAATCACCGCCGAGCGTGTCGCGCGCGCAACGTTTCAAGGCTATATCAAGCAAAAACGTGAGGTCATCGTACCGTGGACAATGATCCCAGTAGTCAAACTTTATCAACTGCTTCCAGGATTAGTTGAGATGGTGATGACGAAAATGGCTGGGGAAGCGACCTAACTGAGTTCCGCGAGCATGCCTTCCATCTCTGAGAGTGCGTGCCCATTTCCGGTACGCTTAGCCGAGGCGATCCCATCGCCCAGCATCTTCTTCGCTTCATCTTCCCGACCTGATTTCGCGAGTGTTTGAGCCGCCATAAAGTAACCGGCAGTGTAATCGGGATTGGAACCCAGCAGTTTCCCAAATTCTTCCAATGCCTTTTCGATCTCGCCAGCGTTGGAATATTCCATCGCGAGTCCATAACGCGCAAAGGCATCGTTCGCGTTCTGCGAAAGTATTTCAGTAAGCATTGCTACTCGGTCCATGCCTAAAAGATTACTACAGCCCCGGTGTAAGCCGCACTTCTCACCTAACTAGCGCTGGCAGTTCATCAGCTCGCTGAGTACAATTGTCTGTCCTGCAAAATATTAACTCCCGGGAGATCTAGTCGTGGCCTGTCCATTCTTCGTGCCTATCTCCAAATCCGAAGACATCGCATGGTTGCACTCCTCGCGACTGCCCTTGGGCGCTGGTTGGAATGGCCAGTGTGCCGCGCCTGGCCATGAAGGCGCAGTGCCGAATCACGATGAGCTGAAAGATTTCTGCAATATGGGATACGCCAGTAGCTGTCCGAGAATACCCGCGCAGCGCCCTTGGGATGCAGTACGTTTTTCTGTGTCCCGCGATCAAAGTTCCCGGCTGGAGTTGTGGTTTGTGTGTGAACTCGGCCATCGTCCTGCGGGACACGGCACGCTCGAATACGATGTCACTCGAGAAAGTTGGACGACCACTCACCCCGAACCGCGTATCCAAAAATTGGCCGATTGTTATCTGCAGTCATATTTGCAACGACGAATTCAGTCTGCTTCAAAAAATCTGACTTCAAGCGAACATTCAAACTAATGACGGATGCGAGTGAAACCGACCACCACGATCTAACACTGCCGCGTCCTGTGCGCGATTCGCAGTCCGAAATGACGGAAATAGTTCTCCCGAACGACGCGAACCCACTGGGCTCGTTACTCGGGGGACGCCTGATGCATTGGATCGATGTAGCTGGCGCAATGGCCGCGCATCGGCACTCCCGCAGCTATGCGCTAACGGCATCCATCGATCACATGGATTTCCTGGTTCCCGTGCAGGTCGGGGACATCGTCATCCTGCGCTCTTCAGTCAACCGCGTCTTCCGGACGTCCATGGAAATTGGCGTAAAGGTTTGGGTCGAGAGTTACATTCATGATACTTGCCAGCATGTCAGTTCGGCCTACCTGACCTTCGTTGCGGTAGACAGAGAGAAACATCGCGTTCCGGTTCCGGCAGTAATCCCGGAAACTGATGCTGAGAAGCGCCGTTATGAGGATGCTGGGCGTCGTAGGGAGATTCGCCGCAGCGAAGCAGAGCGTCGCCGCCGCCACTCTGTTTAAGCAACGCATAGACTTACAGTTGAATAGCCGTCCGATCACGATGACGCATCTACGAGATTAGCCGGGCACGACCATGGATAGCGCGCTACTGGTACATCGTCTGCACTTCGCCTTCACCATCACTTTCCACTATCTGTTTCCACAACTCACCATGGGGTTGGCTCCTCTTATCGTGGTTCTCAAGACCCTTTCTATACGCCGCAATGACGAAACCTACAATCTTGCGGCTCGCTTTTGGGCGCGCATCTTTGGCATTAATTTTGTAATGGGAGTTGTGACCGGCATCCCAATGGAATTTCAGTTCGGCACGAACTGGGCGCGTTTCTCAGCTTTTTCTGGCGGTGTAATCGGCCAAACGCTCGCAATGGAAGGCATGTTTGCTTTCTTCCTAGAATCCGCCTTCTTGGGACTTTTTTTGTACGGCGAAAAACGTATGAGTCAGTGGGCGCACTGGTGGACGGGAGTGGCTGTTTTTCTCGGCTCGTGGCTCTCGGGATTTTTCATTATTGCAACCGACGCCTGGATGCAGCATCCCGTGGGATACCTGCCTACCGCGCAAGGGGATGTCCAGCTTGGTAGTTTCTGGGCGCTCATCTTAAACAAGTGGGCTTGGTGGCAATACGCTCACAACATGAGTGGCGCAGCGATTACCGGCTGTTTCGTTATGGCGTCGGTTGGAGCTTTTTACTTGTTGCTCCACAAACACGAACAGTTCGGCAGGATGTTTGTGCAAGTAGGAGTGATTGCAGGTGTCGTTTTCACCATTCTTCAACTCTATCCAACCGGCGATGCTCATGGACGGCTGGTAACGCAGTATCAACCTGTGACGCTGGCCGCCATGGAAGCGCTTTTCACAGGACAACCGGGCGCACCGCTGGTAATTATTGGCCAACCAGATGTGGAACATCGCACCATCGACAACCCGATAATTGTTCCCGGGATGTTGAGTTTTCTCACGTATCGCCGTTGGGGAGCGGAAGTAAAAGGGCTTAACGCCTTCCCCGAGGATCTTTGGCCGACGAATATTCCGCTGCTCTACTACAGCTATCACGTTATGGTGGGGCTGGGCACGATTTTCATCGCAGTTATGGTCGTCGCGGCGTACCTGCTCTGGCGAGGCAAGCTGTTTAACACGGACTGGATGCTCTGGATATTACTGCTGGGCCTGCCGTTCCCTTATATCGCCAACACAGCAGGATGGATGACAGCAGAACTCGGGCGCCAGCCATGGCTTGTTTATGGATTGATGAGAACGGCTGACGGCTATTCGAAGAATGTGTCCGCGGGAAATGGCCTGTTCACATTGATCGGGTTCATGGGAATGTATATGGTGCTTGGAATCTTGTTCCTGTTCCTGGCACATCGAGAAATCGAGCATGGGCCAGGAGCGCAGCCGGAATTATCAGATGTGGTCGTAGAGCAGACGTCGATTCGGTGAAACAAATTTGTGACGGATCGAACGTCTTCGCCAAAAATAGAACAACTTCATGGAAACTCTCTGGTTCATCATCGTTGCCCTAATGTTGACCACCTACGTTCTCCTCGATGGATTCGATCTTGGTGCGGGCGTAATCTATCTGACCGTTGCCAAGAATTCCCAAGAACGCCGGATGATTCTCCGCGCCATCGGTCCTGTGTGGGACGGCAACGAAGTCTGGCTAATCGCGGCCGGAGGGACGCTCTACTTTGCCTTTCCGCTGCTTTATGCGTCAGCATTCAGCGGCTTTTATCTTCCATTGATGATTGTTCTCTGGCTGCTGATCCTGCGCGCCATTGGCATCGAATTCCGCACGCATATGGAAAATCCAGTGTGGCAGGCGTTCTTCGATGTCGTTTTCTTCGGATCCAGTGCGCTTCTCACTATCTTTTTCGGAGTGGCGTTTGGCAATGTGGTTCGTGGAGTACCGTTGGGGCAAGATGGCTATTTCTTTGAACCTCTTTGGACGAATTTCAAAGTTAGCGGCCACCCCGGGATTCTGGACTGGTATACCGTTTTAGCAGGCGTTATTGCCCTCGTAACACTCACAGTGCATGGCGCGCTCTACATCGCTGTCAAAACGGAAGGCGATTTGAGCTTGCGTGCTCGCACTACCGCAGTCATGCTGTGGCCGGTGCAGTTCTTTCTGACCTGCATCAGCTTGCTTGCAACATACTTTGTGCGCCCACGATTACTGCACAACTATGGGCAGCATCCCGTAAGCATTCTGATCCCGATTCTCATGGTCACGAGCTTGGCGCTCATCATTTGGAGCGCTCCGAAAGGGAAAGAGAAACTCGCGTTCTCGGGCTCGTGCCTCTACATTGTCGCCATGCTCATTGGAGCCGTCTTCGCTCTCTACCCTGACGTCTTACCTGCGAGCACCGATCCTGCGTACAGTTTGACGATCTACAATACGGCAGCAGGACATCATGGACTGATCGTCGGAATCGCATGGTGGTCTCTTGCAGCGGTCATAACGGTGGGATATTTCGTATTCGTATACAGGATGTTCAAAGGGAAAGTGCAACTGGAAGGCGCCAGCCACTGACCGCGCCGAACCCGAATTCTTGATCGTTCAACCCCAACCAGCTTGCTTCCAGCTTATTCAGGAGCTATCCATGGTCCGAGCTGCCGCGAAAACGTTTAAGGCCACACTTGAGCGCAACAACTCGAACCTGAATTGGGTGATCATTCGAATTCCGTTCGACGTTTTCAAAATGTGGGGAGAACGCGGCATGCTCAAAGTCAAAGGCGAAATCAACGGCTTCGGCTTCCGCACATCGCTATTCCCAACCGGCAAGAACGGTCACACTCTGCTCGTTAACAAACGAATGCAGGCGGGCGCTAAAGTTACCCTGGGAAGCATCGCGCAATTTCGGCTAGAACCGGATACCGAAGAACGGACTGTAACCGCGCCTACCGAACTGAAGCGTGCTCTTTCTCAAGATCGATCACTGTTCCGCTGGTTTGATCGGTTGAATTATTCCACCCGGAAGTACATTGCTGATTGGATAACCGATGTAAAAAGTTCCGAAGCCCGTGAGCGTCGTGCCGAACAGATTGCCGAGCGTCTCCTCGCCACCATGGAAGCCGAGCGTGAATTGCCGCCCATTCTGCAAGTGGAGTTCTTGCGCAATCACTTGGCATATCAAGGTTGGAAGCGCATGTCGCCCGCAAATCGCCGTGGGCATCTGCTCGGGATTTTCTATTACCGCAATCCCGAGTCCCGTGCTCGGCGCATTATGAAGGTGATTGGGGAAGCAGAGCAATTGGCCGAGAAGAGAGCAAAGAGAGTCGCACGTGCTCGGAACCTTAATTTCCGGTCAGGACTCCCCATCAAATCGCGGGTATAATTTAGTTAATCTTTAATTGCCCGCATCCTGAAAGGTGCTCCTTGAGTTCTCATTCTCATCATCCCGGACAACAACCGCCCGCACCGCAGCCTTTGCCTGGCGTGGACACGATTATTGCAGTAGGTTCCGGGAAAGGTGGTGTCGGAAAGACCACGCTCGCGGTCAATTTGGCTCTCGCCCTGGCGAAGCTAGGTCACAAAGTCGGATTGCTCGATGCCGACGTCTACGGTCCCAACGTTCCGCTTATGCTGGGTACGAGCGCGCAGCCTAAAGTTCTCGGTGACAATCGCATTGAGCCGGTCGAAGCGCATGGCCTGAGTTTCATCTCCGTAGGATTGTTGAATCCTGGAGACAAGCCGGTAATTTGGCGCGGTCCTATGCTGCATTCGATTATCAAGCAGTTTCTAGGTTCGGTTGTTTGGGGGAAGCTCGACTATTTGGTTGTTGATCTGCCGCCGGGCACTGGCGATGTAGCTTTATCACTCATTCAAACCGTGCCGCTGACGGGTGCGATTGTAGTTTCCACGCCCTCGGATGTTTCTTTGCAAGATGCCCGCAAAGCTATCGAAATGTTCCGCCAGATGAAAGTCGATGTGGTCGGCATGGTAGAGAACATGAGCTACTTTGTCTGTCCGCATTGCAATCACGAAGTCGACATTTTCTCCCGCGGCGGGGCCGAGAAGACTGCCGCCCAGTTCCAAGTGCCGTTCCTGGGAAACATCCAACTCGATCCGGAAATTCGCAAATCTGGCGACAGTGGGAGGGCTACGGTTCTCGCCGGCGAAGAGTCCCCGCATGCCAAGTCCCTCTACGATTTTGCTCGCAGAGTGGTTGGGCGAGTCGACGAAATCAAGGCAAGTGCGCCCGAATCGGTAATTCACATTCAATAATCGAGGCCTGTCACAATCATAACCCTCGTGGAATCAGCACTCTCAGTAGCACGGTGCTAATCTAGCGGATATGATTCGTATTCGCTCAGATTTCCATGCCGAAAGTCGTTCCATCTAAGCTCAAGTCCATGTAAAATAGTGACTTAAGTCCAAATTTGAGCCTCTAGGTACCTAGGCTCAAATTGATACATCTATATAAGCATAGGAACGGTTATAAGAGGATATGCAAACTGGGCCCTCAATTGGCGATCGAGAACGCGAAATCCTTACGGCTATTGTGGAAACGTTCATCGCTACCGGTGAGCCGGTAGGCTCCCGGACCCTGGCGCGTTCCAACCGTGAGGGATTGAGTCCGGCAACGATCCGGAACGTGATGGCTGACCTTGCAGATGCAGGTTTTCTGGAGCAACCTCATACTTCCGCCGGTCGAGTGCCGAGTACCGAAGCCTATCGTTACTACGTTGAACAGCTTACGGGTAAGACGCATTTGTCGCATCAGGACGAGAATATTATCAATGACTCTCTTGCGGGTATCTCTGATGTGCCGGAGTTTATGGAGCGCACCTCGCGCGTGCTGTCGCTCATCTCCCACAACGTGGGCATTGCGGTAGCCATCGGGGGACCTAAGAACGCGCTGGAGCACGTCTATTTTTCGCGGTTGGGGGATCAGAAAGTTCTGGCTGTGGTTGTAACTAAATCT
>JAOAPG010000118.1 GCA_025462785.1 Acidobacteriaceae bacterium | reverse complement strand
GTCGCGAAAGATCCAGGCGAGAAAATCGGTTGCTGATCGGGAGGAACAAGGTTGAGGTCATATCCGAAATTGCCATTGGCTTGCCGAGTCACGCCATTGGAATTTCCTAACAGACGAAGACCATGGCTGTAAACATACGAAGCACCAAGTGCGGTGTGGCTGCCAAATTGATGCTCGACTCCGACATTAGCCTGCTCGACATAAGGACTCCGAAAATTCGGAGAGAAAACCACAATAGACTGAGAGCCCGCTCCTGGAAATGAAGTGAGGCTGTTCGGATAAGTGATTAACGGACTCGAGTTTCCAAACGCCGGTCCGACGACCACCAGGAACGGCCGCGTTACACCATTCGACGCAAACGCTTGCGAAACGTCGAGCAGATCCTCCTGGATATAAAACAGACCGAAGGAGCCGCGAACGACCGTGTTCCCTTTGGAGTCGAGCGAGTACGCGAATCCCACTCGCGGCGAAACATTATTCTTGCTGTAAGGAATGTGGCAAGTCAGCGTAAACGCAGGATTGCACTGCTTGGGTTGTGGCAGGACTTGCAGATCGTAACGCACGCCATAGTTAAGAGTCAGGCGCTGTGTGGCCCGAAACTGGTCTTGAGCAAATAATGAATACGTCGGCGAGGTCTGCACAATCGTCGATTGCCCGAACGATTGCAGATACAGTTGGTAATTGCCGGTAGCTACATCCTCAAGGCTGCCAAACTTATATTCTCCCTTGGGTCCGTAGGTAAAGAAATCCGAGTTGTGGCTTATGTTCACATCCACGCCAGTTTTCAAATTATGCGTTCCGACAATCTTCGTGAAGTTATCGGTGAATTCATACCGCTTGTCGTTATTCGCTAGTTGAAACCGGTTCCCACCAAAAACAAATACGGTATCCGGACTCAAGATGGTGACCGCCGGAGAAGTAGGCGGAGTCGCCGGAAGATCGAAGTGATAGTCGCTTCCATAGTGGAATCGGAGTTCGTTAATCGTCGTTCCATTGAATGCAGTTTGCAGCGAAGCCTGGAAGAAGTGGCTCGTAGCTCCATCCGTCAACGAGAGACCATCCCCAGTTGACGTGGGGGTATTGAAGTATCCGTGCGGACTGCGGAACCGCTGGTAATTATATGTCACATTAAAAGTATTCTTGTCGTTGATGACGCCATTGAGCTTTCCGAAAGCCACATCCTGATTGAAACTCCGCGGAAAAGACCCAGCTGCAGCCTGAACCTGAGCCGCCAGTGCAGGATTGTTTGCAAAGAAATTTGCGGGCAAACCGCTCAATGCTGGGCTGTCATTCACCGTCAATGGCTCGTTACGCATCTGGCGTTCATAATTGCCCACAAAAAAAAGACGATCATGAATGATCGGTCCCTCAACCGTCCCACCAAACTGCTGACGTCGGTTGTGCGGCTTGGCAATCCCCAGTTGCTCGTTAATCTCATCGTTGGCGCTAGTGGCAGAATCGAGAATGTAATAGTAAGCATCCCCATGCAGATTGTTGGTCCCACTCTTGGTTACCGTGTTCACCAAGCCACCACCGGATTGGCCGAACTCGGCTTCGAATCCGGTACTAGTGACCTGAAATTCGCGAATCACGTCTTCGCTGAATTGAAAAGGAATCGTGCGTCCAATCTGCTGCGCAAAAAAGGAATTGTTATTATTGCCGCCGTCGACGGTGTAGTTGTTAAAGTTACCCGCTACACCGTTGAAGCTGATCATGCCGAAATCGCCGTCCGTCGTAGCGCCCGGAGTCAGCAGCGCAAAGTCGGTGAAGTTGCGCCCGTTCAGGGGAAGGGAATCGATGCTCTGCTGATCCACGACCGTCCCGAGAGAAGATTCGGCGCTGTCAACCAAAGGCGCAGTGCCGCTAACTGAGATTACGGTCTCGAATCCGCCAACTGCAAGCTGCGGGTGAATATTCGCCCGCGTGCCCACGGTGATAATCACGTCCTTCAACAAAAACTTATTAAATCCGGTCTTCTGAATCGAAACCTCATAAGTCCCCGGATCGAGATACAGGAAAGTGAAATCGCCCTCGCCGCCCGACTGAAGCGTCGCGGAAATCCCTGTGTTCTGGTTGCGCACCGTGATGTTTGCGCCGGACACAGCCGCTCCGGTCGAATCGGTTACCGTGCCTTCAAGGCGCCCCGTGGCCGAAGCCGATTGGGAATACAGAGCTGTGGGGGAGAACATCAAAAAAACAAGAAAAATCGCCAAGTCTGACAACAAGACAGACGGATACCTCTTAATGACAAAGTGGTTCATGGGGGGCTCCATGGGATAGATAGGTTGTGCCGGAACGATAGAGGAGAGTTCCTGAAGCCAACCTGAATTCCTAGGTCGAGCGTTCCACAGGGCGCGGAGACTCCTGTCCGCGAATCCCGGCAGAAAACCCAAGGGTGGCCCACTCTAGTCTTTCCCGCTTTTGGAAAGACAAGGGTGGGCCTTTGGATCCGGACAAGGTGTGCGCCGAAATCCCATCCTCCCGTGGAAGAGCGGACGCTGCAGCGCCGCATCCCAATCTCGGCTCGAACACGCCGGGTGCCCCAAGTTTCGCGTTCTGTGCGAAACATGGGATTGAGCACTGCACTTCCACATTTTTTCATTCCGACCCGTTCATACCTCCGTTTTGCAGAGCGAGAGCGTGAGAGAGCCTGCCCTGAGCGTAGCCGAAGGCTTTCCACTCTGCGGAACTATGTAGAGGCTGTTGGAGGAAGCCTAACCCTTGTAGCTCAATTTCCAGACAAAGAGCCTGTGGCGATAGGGGGATTAGGTGAAATAGTTGCGACAGAAGAAAAGCCTAAACGTCGCGCCGCTCACGCGAGATGAAAGATGTGATCGGTTCCTAAAAAGAGACTTTAGTCCTTGTCATTAGCGGGCCTTTCAAAGGTCTACCGAGCCGTGACTTGCCCTGCCGCGTTATACTGACTCTAGCCATGTCCGTCGAGCCCCAGAAAACTTTCTACCTTGAGACTTTCGGCTGTCAGATGAATGTACATGACTCCGAAAAGGTTGTCGGGACGCTTGTTTCCGAGGGCTACCGCCAGGTCGAAACCGTCGAAGAAGCCGGACTGGTTCTCTACAATACCTGCTCCATCCGCGACAAGGCCGAGCAGAAGGTCTTCAACCGCCTCAACGACTATAAGAAATTTCAAAAACAAGGCAAGAAGTTCGGCGTGCTCGGATGCGTGGCCCAACAAGAGGGCGAGAAGATTTTCGAGCGCGCGCCGTACGTTTCGCTGGTCGCCGGATCGGCGTCATACCGCAACTTGCCGCAAATGTTAGTACAAATCGAAGCAGGGAAGAGCCGTGTCACCGGACTCGATGACCGCGAAACCGACGAATGTTTCGAAACGGAATTCACCTCGCGCACCAATCCTTATCGCGGATACATCACCATCATCGAAGGCTGCGACAAATTCTGCGCGTATTGCGTTGTTCCGTACACTCGCGGTAAAGAACGCAGCCGGACATCGGAATCGGTTCTCGCCGAAGCTCGCCAAATGGCTGATCTGGGATATTCCGAAATCCAACTGCTCGGCCAAAACGTAAATTCCTATAAAGATCCATCGGGCAAAAAAACATTCGCGGAATTGCTGGCGGCGGTCGGGGAAGTCAGCGGAATGAAGCGAGTGCGGTTCACAACCTCGCATCCCAGAGATTTCGGACGAGACATCATTGAAGCCATAGACGCGGTCCCAACACTCTGCGATCATGTGCATCTTCCAGTCCAAAGCGGATCAACCCGCGTGTTGGATGCAATGCAGCGCCTGTACACTCGCGATCAATATCTGGAACGCGTGTCATGGATGACAGCGGCAAAGAGAGACATCAGCCTGACCAGCGACATGATCGTAGGTTTCCCCGGGGAAACAGAGGAAGACTTCGAGCAAACCCTTTCGTTATTAGAAGAAGTCGGCTTCGACGCAATCTTTGGCTTTAAGTATTCGCCGCGTCCAAACACTCCATCGCTCGCACTGGAAGACGCGATCCCGGACGAAGAAAAAGCCCGTCGCTTAAACGTATTATTAGAAAAGCAGCGCGACATCCAGAGAACCAGCTATCAAAGACACATCGGGAAAATAGTTGAAGTCATGGTCGAAGGAAAGAACGAAGCGCGAGCCCAGTGGAACGGACGCACCACGCAAAACACAATCCTGAATTTCAAAGTCCCCGAAGGCGTCGAGCCAGCAAAGGGAAGCTACATCCAGGTCATGATAACCGGAAGTTTCCCCAACAGCCTCCTGGGCGCAATGGTGATATAAGCGGAAGAAATAGCGGGAGAAAAAGATGGAAGTAGAAATGAAAATCCGCGGCTTAATGATGGATCCGGTCACTAATATGCCTATTGTTATTCTCAAGGATTCTGGGAGCGACGCCGTGCTTCCTATCTGGGTGGGCATTTATGAGGCTAATGCTATTGCCCTCGAGATTGAGAAGGTCAGCACGCCGCGTCCTATGACTCATGATTTGATTAAGAATGTTTTGGTTGGGCTCGACACTAGCGTTCATAAAGTTGTTGTGACTGAGCTTCGCGATGACACTTTTTATGCTGTGATT
>JAOAPG010000073.1 GCA_025462785.1 Acidobacteriaceae bacterium | reverse complement strand
TTCCGTTGAAGATACTTCCGTCACCGTCGTTGACATCCGCAAAGAGTTCGGCGAGCAGGTGGCTCACATCGTCGAAGGGGTCACCAAAATCGGCGCCATCGATTTTGCTTCTCGCGAAGAACAGCAGGCTGAGAATCTCCGCAAGATGATGCTCGCCATGGTCGATGACATCCGCGTCGTTCTCATTAAACTGGCTGACCGATTGCACAATATGCGCACGCTCGAACATCTCCCGCCCGAGCGCCAGGAGAAAATCGCCCGCGAAACGCTCGATATTTACGGACCGATCGCCCATCGCCTTGGAATGGGCAAAATTCGCGGCGAACTCGAAGACCTCGGATTCCGCTACCTCGATCCGATCGGCTATAAGCAAGTGCACGATGCCGTCGAAGCCCGGCGAAAAGAGGGACAGCAATTTCTCTCCAAGGTAGAACACACGCTTCGCGATAAATTGAAAGAAGCTGGCATCACGGCAAACGTCGAGAGCCGGATTAAGCGGCTGTACAGTATTCACAAAAAACTTCAGCGCCAGCACATCAGCGTGGACCAGGTGTACGACCTCTACGCCATGCGCGTCATTACGCATTCACTGCAAGATTGTTATGCGGTGCTGGGCATCGTCCATAACGTGTGGCGACCCATTCCTGGCCGAATCAAAGATTTCATCGCGATGCCTCGCCCGAATTTCTATCAATCGCTGCACACTTCCGTCATCACAGAGCAAGGCACATCTTTCGAAATTCAGATTCGCACCGAAGAGATGCACAAGATGTGCGAGGAAGGCATTGCAGCGCATTGGAAATACAAGGACGGCCCGGTATCCGCGCAAGACGAACAGCGGCTCGCCTGGCTGCGGCAGGTTGTCGATTGGCAAAGGGATGTTTCTGATCCCAGCGAATTTCTCTCGACACTAAAAATCGACCTTTACCCTGAAGAGGTTTACACCTTCACCCCCAAAGGGAAAGTCGTGGTTTTGCCGCGCGATTCCACGCCGATTGATTTCGCTTATTCCGTTCACACCGAAGTAGGACACAGCTGCGTCGGAGCCAAGGTTAACGGGCGCATGGTCCCGCTGCGCCACAAGTTGCACAGCGGCGACATCGTAGAGATTCTTACTCAGCCGGGGCATAAGCCCAGTCGCGACTGGCTGTCTGTGGTGAAATCTTCCCGCTCCCGCAACAAGATCAAGCATTGGCTCAACATCCATCAGCGGGAACGCGCCATAGAAATTGGCCGCAAGCTGATCGAAAAGGAAGCGAGGAAGTATCGCGTTCCGCTTAAAGAGTTGAAGGACGACGATCTTCGCAGAGCCGCCTCCGAATACGGACTCGGGCAGGCCGACGATCTGATGGCTGGCATCGGGTACGGCAAATATTCGGCGCGTCAAGTACTCGCGAAGTTGGCTCCCACAGCCAGTGAGCCGGTAGCGGACACACAAGATACTTCAGGCACATTTTCGAGCGTTGTGCGGCGAGTGTTCGGCGGAGACAACAACAACGCCATCCGCGTCAAAGGCCACGGAGATCTTCTTGTTTACAGAGCGAAGTGTTGTAACCCAATCCGTGGTGAGTCGGTAGTCGGATACGTGACCCGTGGCAAGGGAGTCGCGGTACATTCGTTAAACTGTCCTAACGTCGTTAACCTAATGTACGAACCGGAGCGCCGCATTGACGTTGAATGGGGGCGCGACGAAGAAACGCCGACCTCTTATCCAGTCAAACTTACGGTTTATTGCGACGACCGTTTCGGAATGCTGAAACAAATCACCGCAGTCATCAGCGACACAAAAACAAACATCCGTAACATTGAAGCCCGAACCTCGAACGGGCAAGCCAACGTAGATGTGGTCCTCGACATCGCAGACTTGAAGCACCTCGAAAATATTATTAGCGGCGTGAGGAAGATCGCAGGAGTGCGCGAAGTGCAAAGGCTGCAAAAAATCTGAACTGTTCTTCTATCCTGGAGGATGAATGCGAGAAGTTGTTTCGACAAAAGATGCTCCCCAAGCGATCGGTCCTTACTCCCAAGCGGTCAAGGCCAATGGATTTGTGTTCGTTTCGGGGCAAGTAGCAATTGATCCGGCGACGCAACAGGTCATCAGCGGCGATGTAGCCGCTCAAACCGATCGTGTGTTGAAGAATGTGTCGGAAATTCTGGAAGCCTCTGGCAGCGGCTTAGGGAAAGTCGTCCGCTCAACCGTATTTCTCAAGAATATGAGCGAGTTCACGGCGATGAATGAAGTTTACGGCAAGTACTTCAGTTCGGCGCCTCCGGCTCGGTCGACGGTCGAAGTATCGCGTCTTCCAAAAGATGTTTTAGTGGAGATAGACGTAATCGCGCTGAGCTGAGGTTTGACTAGGAAACCACGCGTAGGGACAGCCGCCCTCGGCTGTCCAACAAAATTGATTCAAAATACTCGCGCTTCTGCGCAGAGCTTTCGCCAAAAAGCCGAGTTTCTCTGCTTCTTAAGGGAGGTTCTTTACGCCTTGACGACTTTGCCGCTCTTGAGGCAACCGGTGCAGACGCGAATGCGCTTGCCAACGCCCTTCACCTTGGCGTGAACCGGACGCAGATTGACGTTCCAGCGCCGCTTGCTCACATTGTGGGCGTGGCTGATGTTATTTCCAAATTGCGGCCCTTTGCCGCAGATTTCACAAACTTGTGCCATGACTACTCCAGATGGGTTCAGAACTGAATGTGCAAACCATTATTCTAGCGGATTTTTGAGTAATTTGTCCAAGTTCCCGCTCAAAAACTAAACAGCCCCGATTTCTCGAGGCTGTTAGATCTAGGGCTTTACAGCACCCTGCGACGACTCCAGTATAGGCCCAGCGCTCTCTCATACAAGTTACTTTTGGAGGAGTAATCTCTGATTTAGGTGCCGAGAACCAGCGAAGCCCCTATGCGATACTGATTTATGCCCATTTTCCTTGATTCCATCTCCATTGATCCCAAGTCAATCAAGGTGAATCTGACCACAGGCACGGGAGTGGACATAGAGTGGAAAGACGGCCATCTATCCCACTATTCATTCCGGTTTCTCCGAGACGCTTGCCCTTGCGCTCTCTGTGACGAGGAGCGGGAAAAAGCAGGCCGCAAACCCTGGCAAGCCCCAAAGACTGTCCCGGAAGCTCTGCCCATGTTTAAGCCAGCCATGAAGCCGTTAACCGCGGAAGGTGTGGGCAAATACGCCATCAAGTTCGGCTGGAACGACGGTCACGCATTGGGCATCTATTCCTGGAAGTTCCTGCGAGAAGTGTGCGTCTGCGAAGAGTGCAAGGCCGCGAGGGAGCAACAATAGTAAAAAGCCAAGAAAGCCCAAGGTGATCTTGCGTAGAACAGATTGATATAATCAAAAGTTTTGATAGTCTCTGGAGAATTTTTATGAGCCTTGCCGATACCATTGCGCCAAAGACCATTTCGCTCGAGCAGGAAATTAATCCCTGGGAGGCGCAAGCCGCCCGTTTTGATATGGCAGCCGAGAAGTTGCATTTGGACGACGGTATTCGGAAGGTCCTGCGTTATCCCAACCGCGAAATCATCGTGCATATACCTGTGGCCATGGACAATGGGACCTTGGAAGTCTTCACTGGATTCCGTGTGCAGCACTCGATAGCTCGCGGCCCGGGGAAGGGTGGCATTCGTTATTCGCCCGACGTCACCCTTGATGAGGTCCGGGCACTGGCAAGTTGGATGACCTGGAAGTGCGCCGTGGTGAACATCCCATTCGGAGGCGCAAAGGGCGGAGTCATCTGCGATCCCCATAAAATGTCGATGGGTGAACTTGAACGCATGACCCGCCGCTACACCGCTGAGCTGATCGAATTCATCGGACCCGAAAAAGATGTGCCTGCTCCCGACATCAATACAAATGAACAAACAATGGCATGGATCATGGATACCTACTCTATGCACATGCGCCAGACTGTTACCGCAGTCGTGACCGGCAAACCGATCAATATCGGTGGATCTCGTGGCCGGCGTGAAGCCACGGGCCGCGGCATCATGGTGGTTTGTGATGAGGCCATCAAGAAGCTGGGTATTCCGCGCGAGACCTGCAGAGTCATCGTGCAAGGATTTGGCAACGTCGGTTCCAATGCCGCGCTCCTCATGTATCAAGCGGGATACAAAATCATCGGCATTATCGAGGTGACAGGCAGTCTATATAACAAGAATGGGATTGACGTTCAGAAGCTCACCGAATGTCGACAGAAGAATGGAACGTTAAAGGGATTCCCTGAAGCTGAGCCTGCTGATCCTAACGAGCTGTTTCTTACTGAGTGCGAAATCTTAATTCCCGCAGCAACTGAAAATCAGATCACGAGCCGTAACGCCGACCGGGTGAAGTGCAAGATCCTCGCGGAAGGCGCGAATGGTCCCACCACTGCGGCTGCGGACGAAATCCTGGCCCAAAAGAAAGTGTTTGTGATCCCCGATATCCTGTGCAACGCAGGCGGCGTGACCACGTCTTATTTTGAGTGGGTGCAAGATCGCCAGGGGTACTTCTGGAAAGAATCCGTGGTGAATGAACAGCTTCAACACATCATGGTGACAGCCTTCGACGATGTGGTCCGTTTTGCCGAGGCTCATGGTGTACACAATCGCATCGCTGCTTACATGCTGGCTATTGACCGCGTGGCCTACACCATCCGCCAACGCGGAATTTACGCGTAAGAACATGAAAACCTAGAGACGGGCGCCCCCGGTAAAGAGACGATTACAGGAGAAGACATGCTGAAGAATTTGACGACTCGTATTCTGATTGCAATCTTTGCTCTGGCTCTCTTAACCCAAACAGGATTTACCCAGACGGCTCCGGCCTCCAACAGCGCAGCAGCAACAGCTAAGTCGGGCGCTTCCGCTAAAACCACTCTTCTGGATATAAACACTGCGACCAAAGATCAACTGGACGCCCTCCCCGGCATTGGAGACGCGTACGCGCAGAAGATCATAGATGGGCGTCCCTACCGAATGAAGACGGACCTGGTGCGTAAGAAGATCATCCCGCAAGCGACTTACGACAAGATTCGAAGCCAAATCATCGCCAAACAACCAAAATAGAGCCACGATAGTGGCGGGTGCCCCATACTTGCGTTCTTTGCAAGCGTGGGCCGCTTAGTTCTTCTTTCGCGACATCTTAAAGATCTTAAATATTTCCGCCGCACCTTCCTCCATTGCTTTCCCTGTTCTCGGTGGAGGATAATTCACCTATCGCCTGACCGCTTCCCTGGCTTGCGATGTGCCCTCGGTGAATCTTCCCAACTCCATCACGCTCACTCGTATCTGCAGCATTCCTCTGCTGATCTGGATTCTCTCTACCTCCCGCTTCAGCAGCACGCACGGGGAAAAAGAGCTACTGGCATCGGCAATATTCATTCTGGCTTCGATTACAGATGGCATCGACGGCTACTTGGCTCGCAAGCGCGGGCAGATCACCACCATGGGAATTCTGCTCGATCCCCTGGCTGACAAGCTGCTGATTGCCGCGGCATTCATTACGCTGGTCCAATTTAATCCCAGCCTGGTCCCAGCGTGGATCGCCGTAATCATCATCGGACGCGAGTTTCTGGTAAGTGGGTTGCGCTCTATTGCGGCTTCCGAAGGTTTCACCATTGAGGCTAGTGACCTTGGCAAATTCAAGATGCTGGTGCAGATCGTCTCCGTTGTGGCCGCTATTCTGGACCACCGTTGGAAGGAATGGCCGATCTACGGACATTATTTCTTCCCAGTACACGCCATTGCCGTGACCTCAATCTGGTTCATGGTGGTTTTATCCCTGGTATCGGCGGCAGATTATTTTGCCGCCTTCTGGTCGAAAATTGACCGGCAACATGTAAAGAGCCGTCGCCGCGCCTTCGTCCTTAGCCGGCGGAGGAAACGCGATGTCCCTGTCTCCCCCCAATTACCTTCCCGCTGACGTCGGAGTGTCTGAGTTTTCTCTCCAGGAACGCCGCTTGCTTGTCAATTTGGCGCATGAAGCCATCGCATCAGCCATCGAAAATCGTGAACTCGCGGACATTCCACGTTTGTCACATTTTGAGCAACCGCGAGGAGTCTTCACAACAATCTATCTGCGCGCGGTCCTGCGAGGATGCGTTGGTTACGTCTTTCCGGTGAAGGCCCTATTCGAAACCGTTGTAGATACGGCACGAGCCTCAGCTTTCCAGGATGTCCGCTTTTTGCCAGTCACAAAAGACGAAGCTGCCCAGTTGGAAATCTCGTTGAGCATTTTGTCTCCGCTACAGGCACTCGCTCCGGATCGAATTGAAGTAGGACGCCACGGATTGTTGATCACGCAGCATGGCCGTCGAGGCTTGCTCCTGCCGCAGGTGCCAGTCGAGCATGGATGGGATCGCATCACCTTCCTCGAACAGACATGCGAGAAGGCAGGATTGCTCACGGACGCCTGGAAAAACGGAGCAACTCTGGAAGCATTCACAGCGGAAGTCTTCGGCGATCGCGACGCCTTCTAGCAATCTCTACAGTCATGGTTGCCTAGACAGTAATGGGTGCCCCCGTTCAAGCTATGCTTGGGCGGGGATTTTCCTCTCCGAGATTCATAACCTCTCAGCGCAACTCATTCCGCATTCCTGTTTTAGGCACCCAACTCCATCTTCAAATATCTCAAACACTTGTCCAATTTGGGAATACGTACTCGATACGTAACTGTACGTACAAAACGTTCCCATGGGAACATTAGCGCGAATTGTCCGACTGTTCCAACAGGAACGCTTCTTCCTTTTCGAGTTAATTGTCAAGCGAACCCAGACTGTCATCCTTCACAATTGACGCGACCGCTGCCTACCCGCCACACTAAACAGGATGAAGACACTACGCGTGGGCATTCTCTTCGGCGGACGCAGCGGCGAGCACGAAATCTCTCTGCTGTCTGCCGCTTCGGTTTTTAACGCTATCGATAAAAATAAATACGAAGTCGTTCCAATCGGGATCACCAAAGAAGGCCGCTGGGTCACCGCAGCCGATGCCGAGAATTTATTGACAGGCAAAGCAGCGGACACTTCGCACTTGCGAGCAGGCAATCCCGACACTACTCCCGGAGCAGCGGTGCTGGCCGTGGGTGAAGCCGTTATCGTTCCGCCGGAACCGCAGCGACACGGCAACTCTTTGGCGCCATTTCAAACCGAGGCGCTAACACGCCGCTCAACCGACCGTGCAATCAATGTCGATATCATTTTCCCTGTGCTTCATGGAACCTTCGGTGAAGATGGAACCATTCAGGGATTGCTCGAACTCGCCGATCTGCCTTACGTGGGCGCGGGCGTACTTGGCTCAGCCGCTGGCATGGACAAAGACATTATGAAGTCTTTGTTTCGCGCGGCCGGGTTGCCGATTGTGAAGCATGTGACATTTCTTCGCTCAGAGTGGAGCGAGAATCCAAAAAAAGTTCAGAAGCTGGTTGAGAGCAAATTGAAGTATCCAGTATTTGTGAAGCCTGCGAATCTTGGATCGTCTGTTGGAATTTCCAAGGCTCACGACCGCAAAGAACTTGGCCCTGCGATTGAAGAGGCCGCAAAGTTTGACCGCAAGATTGTGATTGAGCAAGGTGTCGGCGGCAAAAAACAGAAGGCACGCGAAATCGAATGTGCTGTTCTTGGAAACGACAAGCCGCAAGCATCCTTGCCTGGCGAGATTGTTCCGGTCAAGGAATTTTATGACTACACGGCAAAGTATCTCGATGAAGGCTCGCAGCTCTATATTCCAGCGAAGATCACTAAGGCCGACACGAAAACAATTCAGCAGCTGGCGATCAGCGCTTTCAAAGCTGTGGATTGCGCTGGGCTGGCGCGCGTCGATTTCCTGATGGATCCGAAGACGCGCAAGATTTATTTGAACGAAATCAATACCATGCCAGGGTTCACGGCGATCAGCATGTATCCCAAGATGTGGGTTGCGACCTGTATATCGTATCCAGACCTAATTGAGAGACTCATTCTTTTAGGAATGGAGAGACACGCGGAGAAGAAGAAGAATCAGTACAGCCGGTAGGTGCAGAGCAGAGATCTGGTGATAGTAGGGATCCCTCGGCTTGCACTCACTGCGCAAAAGCGCGGCGCGTGCGGCGATCGGGATGACAGAGTGATTTGGTGAACATGGGATTTTCGCGATCCCGCCTTTTGCAGAGAACGCGAAAGATGGGGACTCCGCAAGCGCAAACCACCGGCCGACAGCATGCGTTCCAAATCTTCTTGACGTTGCCTTATCTTCCCTTGTACCATTTCTACAAGTTTGCTCTTCGGAGCAGACCTTGGATTTCATGAAGAGTGGCTGAGGGACGAGCCCTTAGAAGCCACGACAACCGGATCAGAAGTCATCTTCTGGTCGCCCGGTGTCAACTCTCGCCCTGGTAAAGGGGGAACA
>JAOAPG010000066.1 GCA_025462785.1 Acidobacteriaceae bacterium | reverse complement strand
GACCTTGACACCGATTTTTGAGGGTCTATAGAGTCCGCCTGATAGCCCATTGGAGGTCTCATTGGCCGAAGCTGCTGCCGTAGATTGCAAGTCATCGGAAACCGCTGCCATGCAGTGGCTGGCACTTGCGATTACGCCGGGGCTGGGTCCAACCAAGGCGCGTAAGTTAGTCGATTTTTTCCTCAGCATACAGGCGCTCTTCAAAGCCTCTCTTACCGAATTGGAATCGGCGGGCTTCGCTCTGTGTCAGCTCAGGCACTGGGAACTGGCCGGTCGAGAGAACTTGCCCAAGACGAACTAGCCCGTGCTGTGGCAGCCAGCGCACAAATCATCGCGCTCGAAGATCCTGCGCATCCTACGTAGTTAAAACAAATCTACGATCCCCCTTTGGTCCTATATGTACGTGGGAATGTGGACACAATCTCGCAACCAGGAATCGCGCTAGTCGGGGCGCGCCATCCAACTCCCTACGGATTGGGCATGGCCGAACGATTGTCCTGTGACTTAGCGGCGCGAGGGTTGGTGATCTTCAGCGGTCTTGCGCGGGGTGTCGATACAGTTGGGCACCGAGGCGCCCTGGCCGGAAAAGGAAAGACGGTTGGGATCTTGGGCACAGGAGTGGATGTGATGTACCCGAAGGAATTCTTGGGGGCCTAATACTCTAATAAAGCAGGGGGCCAAGCTGGCGGCCACATGGGAGGATGTCTGGGAAGAACTCCCGCCGCCAGTACGACTTACGTTAATGCCGGAGACCACGGATGAATCGAATGAAGGCGAGACTGCATCTTTATTTCAGGAACCCGAATTAGCGCCTCACGAAAAGAAGATATTCGCGCTGTTGAAGGCGGATGAATCCACCCACATCGATGAGATCCTAGAGCGGTTGGAGCCAGGCGTGTCGTCGCCGGAAATATTTGCTGCCTTGTTCGAGCTGGAATTAGCGGGCAAAGTGAAGCAATTGCCGGGAAAGAATTTTGTGAGGAGTTTTTAAAGAGCGCTATCAGCCATCAGCTTTCAGTCTCGAATCGCCTGTGGCGGGAGTGAACTTGCAGAGCTTCAGAAATCTGAAGGTTTGGGAAAAGGCGCACAGCTTGACGCTCGATGTGTATAAGTCAAGCGCGCCCTTCCCACGAGATGAAATCTACGGGTTAACTAGTCAGATGCGGAGGTCCTCGGCTTCTATTGGCGCCAACATCGCCGAAGGGACTTGCCGAAAGGGAGACGCCGAGTTCGGTCGTTTTCTCCAGATTGGAATGGGCTCTGGCTAGCGAATTCGAGTATCACCTGCTGCTCGCAAAAGATTTGGAGTTATTGAAATTGCTGGATTATGAGCGACTTTCGGGAGAAGTGATTGATGTAAAACGTATGCTGGCGTCATTAATCCACAAGCTGAGAGCGGAAAGCTGAAAGCGGAAAGCTGAGAGCGAGTTTTACAAACTTGTTGATTCCCTCCTATTCGTGCTAGCTTCGGGACAACAATTTAACTATTGAGGAAACATTGGCAAAAGGTTTAGTCATCGTCGAATCGCCGGCAAAGGCGAAGACCATCCAGAAATACTTAGGGAAGGGCTTCACCGTGGAGGCTTCGCTCGGCCACGTCAAAGATCTCCCTAAGAGTACGCTGGGCGTAGATATCGACAATGATTTCGACACCGAGTACATCGTTATCCCCGGTAAGGAGAAGGTTCTCGCCAAGCTGAAGAAACTTGCGTTGGGCATGGACCATATCTACCTCGCACCTGACCCGGACCGCGAAGGCGAAGCCATTGCTGCGCATCTTGCCGAAGAGCTAGGTGATGGCTCCAAAAGTAAGAAGAGAAAAAAGAAAGGCGACGAAAACGGTAATCGGATTCAGCGCGTTACCTTCAACGAGATTACCCAACGAGCAGTAAAGGAAGCCTTCGAACACCCTCGCGACATCGATCGAGCGTTGGTAGATGCCCAGCAAGCCCGGCGCGTTCTTGACCGGTTGGTCGGATATCAAGTTTCGCCACTTCTCTGGGATAAAGTCCGCCGGGGCTTGTCGGCAGGACGCGTGCAGACTGTGGCGCTTCGTCTGATTGTGGAGCGCGAGCGTGAAATTAAAGCGTTCGAGAAGAAAGAATATTGGACGATTGACGCGAATCTCGCTGCTCCCAAACCGCCAGCATTCGATGCTCGATTTGTTGGAAAGAACGAAGAGAAAGTAGAAGTAACGAATGGGGAGGATGCGGAGAAGATCCGCGCAGCTCTTGAAGGGGCGAACTGGCTAGTCCGTACCGTTGATCGCAAGGAACGGCGCCGAAATGCGACTCCGCCATTTACCACCAGCAAGTTGCAACAGGATTCTTCCCGCAAATTACGTTTCAGCGTGAAACGCACCATGATGATCGCCCAGCGTTTATATGAAGGCGTTGAACTAGGTGAAGAAGGTCTTGTCGGTTTAATCACCTACATGCGTACCGATTCGACTCGAGTTTCTAACGAGGCTCTGGCGGAAGTGCGCGAGTACATCAGTTCGCAGTATGGCAAAGAATATTTGCCCGAGTCAGCGAATACATTTAAATCAAAGAAGGGTGCGCAAGAAGCACACGAAGCCATCCGGCCCACGTCAGCCATGCGCCATCCCGACCAGATCAAGCAGTACTTAAAAGAAGATGAATTCAAAGTCTACAAACTGATCTGGCAGAGATTTGTCGCCTCGCAGATCGCACCGGCGGTCTTCGACCAAACCACGGTTGATATTGATGCCAAGTCCAAGGACGCAACGTTCTGGTTCCGCGTGACTGGCTCAGTCCTCAAATTCGACGGATTCCTCAAGGTTTATGAAGAATCAAAGGAAGGCAAAGACGATGATGATGAGGAACTGAAGCACAAGCTGCCACCGCTTGAGCCCGGACAGAAACTCACGCTCAAGAGTTTGAACCCAGAGCAGCACTTCACCGAGCCTCCGCCACGCTATAACGAAGCTTCGCTGGTGAAAGAGCTTGAAGAGCGCGGCATCGGACGCCCTTCCACGTACTCCGCGATTCTCAGCACGATCCAGGAACGCCAGTACGTGCAGAAATTGGGCGGCAAGTTTTCACCAACGGAAATCGGATTGGTCGTAACCGATCTGCTCGTTGAAAACTTCCGCGATATTTTTGACATCCAGTACACCGCAAAACTCGAAGAGCAGCTCGATGAAGTGGAAGACGGCAAGGAAAAGTGGACCGACGCGCTCGATGAGTTCTACAAGAAATTCGCCAAGGATCTCCGCTACGCCGAGAAGCACATGGAAAACGTCAAGCGTATGGAGAAGCCCACTGACGAAAAGTGTGAGCGCTGCGGCTCGCCGCTGGTGATCAAGTGGGGCAAGCACGGATCGTTTTACGCTTGCAGCTCTTACGACAAGGAAAATAAGGACAGTTGCAATTTCACCAAAGAGAATCCGATTAATCTGCCGGATCTGGATTCTGCCGATGTGCAAGGAACGACCCAGGAAGAATATTGCGAGAATTGCGGACGCGTGATGGTCTTGAAGCGCGGACGATTCGGCCAATTCATGGCTTGCACGGGCTATCCTGATTGCAAGACCACGCGCCGTCTTGATCAGGGCAAACGAGTTCCGGATATCCCACTCGATGAGCCTTGCCCGAAGTGCGGACGGAATTTAATGATCCGTCACGGCCGCTTTGGCGAGTTTACGGCTTGCAGTGGATATCCTGAGTGCAAATATGTAAAGCAAAACTTCATCGGAGTGAAGTGTACTTTATGCGCCGACGGCGAGTTGGTCGAAAAGAAGGCCCGCAAGGGAAATACGTTCTACGGATGCTCGAATTATCCGAACTGCAAGTTCACTGCGGCGCACAAACCTATTGCCGAGAAGTGCCCTAGCTGCGGAAATGACTTCTTAGTTGAGAAGTTCTTGAAGTCGGGTCCAGTGATCGCGTGCCCCAATAAGGAGTGCGAGTACGAGCGGCCTGCGCCAGAGCTAGCAACAGCTGCCGGGGCAACGGTCGAAGCCGAAGCCTAAGAATTAAGTACCAACTTTAATTTGAAAGGTGAGTTATGACTTCCAGTCCCACTGCTACTGACGCTCAAGTAATCCTGCAGCTGTATGATCTTCGCCGCGAAGCCGAACTCCGCAAGGCCCGCGAATGGTGGACACAGAAATTCTGGCCGGAAAATTATCAGGATTATACGAAGGTCTCTTCTGCATTTGGCACTCCAGAAAACAATTGGCTGCGGCAGGTAATGGGATATTGGGAGATGGCGGCTTCTCTCGCCAATCACGGAGCTGTGAGCGCGGATTTGTTTTTAGAGCCGTCTTTCTCTGGAGAAATGTTCTTGATCTTCGGTAAGCTGAAACCGTTTCTTGGCGACTTGCGGGAAAAAGCCAGTCCTTCGTTTTTTAGCAATGTAGAAAAACTAATTAACAGCTCCGAAAAGAGCCGTAAATTCCTGGAGCGCACGGAATCGAACATTGCGAATATGAAAATCCGAGCCGCAGCTGCTGCGAAGACCAGCTAGTACCTACGAAATGTACTCGCGGATGTATTCGTCTTTCGATTCGGCTAAATCCTTAACGCTTCCGTCAAAAATTATTTTTCCATCTCTGAGAAGCAGGAAGCAGATGGGTACATCCGGAATCGCTGCTGGTGGCAGCGGCTGCATGTGATTCGTCTTTGGGTCGAAGTAGTGGCTGGCCATGGTGAACGCGTCCTGGAGCCGGTGTGTCACTAGCAGGGAACTCGTCTTATAAACATCGCGCTGCTTAACGATTAATTCCACGATGGTTGTTGAAGTGACGGGATCCAAGCCTGCCGTGGGCGAATCGTAAAGCAGGATTTCCGGCTCGGTGATGATCGCCCGGGCAATGGCTACGCGCCGCCGCATGCCACCAGAAAGTTCCGAGGGAAACAGATCAACCGTGTTTTCCAGTTCCACAAAGCTCAAAGCTTCTCGTACCCGCCTCTCAATCTCGCTTTCGGAGATGTGCCCCTCTTCGAGCAGCCGAAACGCCACATTTTCCCGGACCGTTAGAGAATCAAAAAGAGCGCTCTCCTGAAACACGATTCCGACTTTTCGTCGGAGCTCGAAAAGTTCTTCTTCGCTCTTCTGGACTATGTCTTCGCCGAGTACGTAGATGCTACCGCTATCCGGCTTTATCAATCCTAAAGCAAGTTTTAGCAGCGTACTCTTGCCTGAACCCGCCACCCCGAAGATTGCCTTAGTTTCGCCCTTTGCCAGCTTGAAGGAAATTCCGTCCAGCACAGGCTTGTCTTCAAAGGCGATCGAAACATTCTCGAAGACAATAACGGGGGAGGCAGATTCCCTGGAAAACTTGACCGGTAATTCAATTGCAATTGGAGGCGCTGCCATAAACTATCGATTCCCAAGGATTGCCATTAGAAGTTTCGTGGCAAATAGATCGACCGCCAAAATAAGCACTGAAGCCGCAACTACAGCCTGTGTTGTGGCCCTTCCCACTCCCTGCGTGCCACCGCGAGCGGATAGTCCGTAATAGCAGCCGATCGTGGAAACGATGAATCCGAAGAGCAGCGGCTTGACCAGACCAGTGAACACATCTCGAAACGCCAACGCTTGCCATGCCGAGGTCCAGTACTGGTGCCAGTCAATAGCATAAACAAGATGGGATATGACTGCGCCGCCAAAAAGCCCCAAAAGATCAGAAATGATGGTCAGGAAAAAAAGCATGAACACGGTCGAGACCACCCGCGGTGTGACCAATTTTTTGATCGGGTTCGTGCCTAGGGCACGCATGGCATCAATTTGCTCAGTCACAACCATCGACCCGAGTTCACTCGCCATTCCGGAAGAGTTGCGGCCAGCTATCATGAGGCCCGTCAGCACGGGACCCAATTCAGTCACCATGCCGACCGAAACGAGTTGCGCGATGAGTGTAAGCGAACCAAATTTTTGCAAGGTGCTCGCGCTATTCAATGCAAGCACCGCGCCGGTAAAGAAACCCGTAAGAACCACAATCGGAAGAGAGCCAAAACCAATAAAGTCCGCTTGCTGTACTATGTCCGCAAAATATCGCGGTTGGCGGAAGAGGTTGGCGATAGCGTGCGCAGAAAGCAGAGCGTATTCCTGCACTGCCAGAACCTTCTCTTTAGCGAAATCCGTGGGCGAGATGAGTTCCATTCGTTCAGGAAAACCGTTCCAGCGCTGACGGTTCTGAACGAACTATAACAGAAGGAAAGCTATCCGCGATCAGAGGTCGGCGTTCGGCGGAATTTATTCTGAACTGAACTGCGATTGCGATTGCGCGACGGCATCGTGTGACGTGCGGCCACTCTGATCGCGATTCTTACAAAGATTGTCTTGATCGGAATGAACAGTTATTCGCGCGTCTTCTTTTTTATTTCGATATTCAGACGCTTGATCTTTTGATTCAGGGTCGACAGTGGCACGTGAAACTTCTCAGCGGCGTCGGTCTGGTTCCAACTGCACTTCTCCAGCATGTCGACAATAATGTGACGCTCGCAATCTTCCATGATCTCGAAAAGCGACGCGTCTCCACGATGCTCCATGATCGGCATCGATGTGCCGCGACCGGCAATCTGATCCGGCAATAACTCTGGCCCGATTTCCGTTCCCAAAGAGAGCACAACCGCGCGCTCCATCACATTTTCCAGTTCACGCACGTTGCCCGGCCATGAGTAAATCAGCAAAGGGCGAAGCGCTTCTGGAGTAATCCGCCGCAGCGGCCGCTCGTTTTCCTGCGAGAACTTCTGCAGGAAGAAGTCCACCAATAAAGGAATGTCTTGCTTGCGCTGGCGCAACGGCGGAAGTTCGATTGTGATGACGTTCAGCCGATAGAACAGGTCTTCGCGGAATTTTCCTTCTTTTACATGCTGACGGAGGTCCACATTAGTGGCGGCAATAATTCGCACATCAACCTGCATTTCATGCACACCGCCCAAGTGCATGAACTTGCGATCCTGCAGCACACGCAGGATCTTCGCTTGCGTGTCCATGCCCATGGTGCCGATCTCGTCCAAAAACAGAGTGCCGCGGTCCGCAATCTCGAAAAGGCCCTTTTTTGAAGCTACCGCGCTAGTGAAAGCACCCTTGACGTGGCCGAAGAGCGTGGACTCAAGCAAATCCACCGGCATGGAGCCTGTGTTTACAGGAACAAAGGGGC
>JAOAPG010000045.1 GCA_025462785.1 Acidobacteriaceae bacterium | reverse complement strand
CCCGGACCGGCCCACGCAATCGATCTCTGTCGAAGACACGTTCGAGCGTGACGTGCAGCTTTCAGAAACCGAGCCCATGATCAGGCGCTTGGCTTTCAAGATCCTCACGCGCAGTTACACGTCAGGTAATCCGCCTTCTTCCTGCGATGAACTGACAGATATTGCGTTAAAGCTCCGGGAAAGGGTCGGCCTGAACCCACAGCAACGGTACCGGCTCGTGGGTGTTGGTCTCAGCAATTTTCGAGAGGCGCAAGAGACCGAGTCACAACCGGCGCTTTTCGAGTGAATGTGTCTCAGTCCGCAGCGGTGGACCAGAACAGCGCTCAAGCCTAGCGCACCGACAAAGGCCTTAAAGGAGAATCACTAGCTTGAGTGATTGCACCTCTTGTGCCGGATCTACGCGGCGGTCTCAAGCTCACGAACCGGCGCCTTCTCCTTCAGGAGGCGGATGAATTCCCGCATCCACGCCGGATGATCGGGCCAAGCGCGTGCCGAAACCATTGTTCCGTCAACCACCGCTTCTTCATTGACGAATTCCGCACCCGCCGCTTTGATGTCCGGCTCTAGAGCCGGATAGGCAGCAGTGCGCCTACCCTTCAATACCCCGCATGCGGCCAAGACCAATCCGGCATGGCAGAGCTGAGCAACAGGTTTCTGATTCTCGAAGAAATGCCGGACGATCCTCTGGCACGCTGAATCATTGCGAATATATTCTGGCGCCCGACCACCCGGGATCACCAAGGCCGTATAGTCTGAAGAATTCACGTCCGCAAAGGCGATATCCGCGTCCCAACTGTAGCCGGGCTTTTCCGTGTAGGTGTCATAGCCTGGCTCGCAATCATGCACTACAAAATGCAGTTTCTTCTTGCTAGGCGCGGCGATATGCACTTCATAGCCTTCTTCCCGGAGGCGCTGGTACGGATACATGACCTCCAGGGACTCGGCAGCATCTCCTGTCAAAATCAAAACCTTCGGGACTGGCACGGGGCACCTCCTGAAATCTCAAGTCTTAGGTGTGGTCGCGACACCGATAATGGTAAATCAGACCCATTCTCAGGACCTGTGGGGCTACGAAACCCGAAGGGCTACCTGCGAGGACGGCTCTCAAACCAATACAAATGCAAAACTGTATTGTCGGCGTTCCGCAATCAATTGGCAACTTCTCTTGCCTCAAAAGGTCGATCTCCGGGACCGAGGTCCCGATTCAACAGCTCGGTTATCTCCTGAGCGGTGCTCGGTTTTTTGATCTTGTTCAACGCTCGCCGTACGTGTTCCTCGAGATGACGATTCGCATTTGGAAGTTCGCGTATTAGCGGCCTGTGGCAGTGTAGCCGCGGTTTAAGAAAAGCAGTTACGTGGAAGTGGCCGGTATCAAATGTAGAACGAGTCTGCGAAATGCCTCAGGCTCATGCTCTCCGGCAGAACCAGCTAAAGTATACGTCCGCTCAAATCCGTTTGGTCCCTCGACTCGCATCTCCCAATTCTCGCTCGCGCGCGATGCGGCAATGGACACTCGCCAGTCCCCTCGTCGGTCGGCAAATGCGTGTTCGATGCGCGCAGAAATCTCCCTGCACAGTTGAGCGTCGCCGAGATTCTGCAGCTCGATCGTGACTCCCATCCCATCGCAATTCTATCGAACTGATCTCAGTTCTGAAACTGAAGCGCGGGCTTTCGTTTGTTCGGAGCATAGACGATTGCAGAACAAGAAGAAGGCGGCGTAGTGTCGGCGCTATCTAAAAGGCTTCTCCAGTGCTTACTCCGGAGTATCGGTTTAAAATAGACACACGAAGCCATGCTGCTGTGACTGACACCATCACAATCTCGCCGGGTCCGCGCTTTCGAGCCGCCATGATGCTGGCCATTATGGCGGATGCACTCCAGATCGTCGTTCTCCCGCTGTTCGTCGCAGGCGCCTTATCTCCCGCTGACGACTTACTCGATTTCGGCGTCGGAGCGATGATGGTCCACCTTCTTGGGTGGCATTGGGAATTTCTGCCATCGTTCGTCGCCAAGCTCGTGCCCGGCGTCGATTTGATTCCTTTCTGGACGATTGCGGTTGTAAATGTCTATCGCAAATCAAAGCGAATGGTGGTCACCGCAGAAGAAAGTGGACATCAGCACCGCGCACTAAACGCCAACTGAACAAGTTCTGCTGTTCCCAAATGCATCCGCACATGAACCCTAGGTGACGCCGAAATGATGGTTGCGAAGTTCGGCTACTGCATGTAGCCGACAATTCTGTTTCGTTTCAGCATGCTCCTGTTGATCTATTTTCGGGCGAGTGTCTCCTGTTGTCTATTTTCGAGGCAGTGTCTCCGTCGTCATCGCAGGGATACGAATGAATTCGAGCGAGAGCTAAATCGTCCGATCAATCGAGACCTCTTGGAGTCGTTCTCCCTCGGCTGAGGAAGCCAGATGCGATCTCCCGGGCGCTATCGACCTGCAATGACGCATCCCTCGATGATTTGAGGCAAGATTAGCAGTAGCCACAAGGTTATCGTCGGAATACGGACGAGGGCCGCCGGATGTCGCGGTTAGGCACTTATAAAACACCTGCTGTTCATGCAGTTCGAAGCTGTGTACCAAGCAGAGGTGCAACACGAGTTCCGAGGAGCTCAATGGACCGCAACATCTTCTCATGTGGCAGGGCCGAGACACCCATTTGGAAGGTAATACGAGAGAGGCCGCCAAGGACTTCATCCACATACAGAATCTTCTGCACGACCGTTTCGGCGTCGCCAATTAGCAGCGCGCCGGTAGGTCCGCGCAAAGTATCAAATTGGGCCCGCGTAGCCGGCGGCCAGCCGCGTTCCTTGCCTATCTCGGTGAATGTGTGGGCATATCCCGGATAGAAATCCTCGGCAGCCTGCTCGGTTGTATTTCCCAGAAAGCCGATTGCGTGAAGACCGACAATGAGTTTTTCGGCGGAGTGCCCGGCGCGACGCCCAGCTTCGCGGTAGAGGTCGATGAGCGGACGAAATCGCCCGGGCTCGCCGCCAATGATGGCAACCATCAATGGAAGTCCGAGTGTGCCGGCGCGCACGAAGGACTCCGGAGTACCCCCAACTCCAACCCAGACAGGCAACGGTTTTTGGAGCGGACGCGGATAGACGGCTTGTCCTGTTAGAGTTGCACGGTGCTTACCGGTCCAGTGAACGTGAGTATTCTCGCGAATCTTGAGGAGGAGGCCTAACTTTTCTGAGAAGAGTGAGTCGTAGTCATTTAAATCCAAACCAAAGAGCGGGAATGCTTCTATTGACGAACCCCGTCCTGCGACGATCTCGGCGCGACCGTCAGAGATCAGATCCAAAGTTGCAAATTCCTGAAAGACGCGGACCGGGTCAGCCACGCTGAGCACAGTTACGGCACTCGATAGTCGAATGTTCTTGGTGCGCGTGGCCGCGGCGCCCAGAATAACAACTGGGGCTGAATCAACAAACTCACGCCGATGGTGTTCACCGACACCAAAAACATCCAAGCCAACGTTGTCGGCGAGCACAATTTCTTCCAATAGATTCTGCATCCGATGGCTAGGGCTGAGTGTTATCCCTGAGGCTGGGTCAGATATGACTGCTCCGAAGCTATCTATGCCGATCTGCATGTTTGTACTCTTGGACGTTTCTCATTTTTGTTGGAGCTGCGGCGCCGGAGGAATCCATCCGCCGATCTGCTGCATAAGAGACAACAGATTGCCAACACCCCAGTGGTCGGTGATTTTGCCGTTTCGGACTGGCATGACATCGACTGTTTCGAAGTGGATCTTGCGGTGCGTCGGAGCGACTCCGAGCATCTGCCCTTCATGCGTGCCATAGTATGTTTTGTATGTCGTCACTCGATTGCCTGGCTTGAACCTCTTCAGTATTTCGCCGGACAACGCTTTTTGCCGCGTCAGATATCGTGCTGTTCATTGGCAGATCTCCTGGTGGTCAATTTCTTAGCTGCGCACAGCCCGAGTTTCTTGAGAGACGTATAGATTTGTCCCTTCTCCTTCTCAGACAGCACGGACATCAGATCCTCAAGATCCTTAGCATGCTTATCAAAATAAGCTGCTGCGACTTGTTTACCCTGGGGAGTGAGCGCCACGATTCGGGCACGGCGATCGCTTGGAGTCGACTTCCGGACAACTAGGCCGCGTTTTTCGAGACGATCGACTGCCGCAGTCATGGATCCGCTCGCCAATAGCACCTTGTCCTGAATCTCTGAGATCGTGAGCGGACCTTTATGCAACAGGGCTTCAAGTGCGGCGAAATCCGTGAGACACAGGTCACGATTCGCGATGCTTTGTTCGGCGAGCAGCCTCAGTGCGTGATGACTCCTCGTCATTACCAGCCACAACCGGGGTGCCGTAATTTTAGCGCCGGTCTTTTTCTTCATAGTCGTGTCTCATTCTTCATAGTCGTGTCTCAGGCAACCTGCGCCCGTGCCGTATCCATTCTCACAGAAGAGAGTATCCGATCGATGGAAGCGGCTCCGCCGCCGCGAATCATCAGAAAGGCCGTAATTGCTAGAACGAGCAGGTGGAACTCGTACCCTTCGCCCTTTTGTGTTCCAGTCCAGTTCATAAAGAAGCCGAATTGATGGTGAACCATGGCTACGGCCACGACCATATTGAAAAAGATTCCAAAGGCTGCAAGGCGGGTGAGTACTCCGAATATGAGACCCAATCCACCGAAGAATTCTGCCGCAATCGCCAGAAATGCGAACAGCGTTGGAATGTGCAAGGCTCCCGTGAAGAAGCCCATCGTACCGCTGAAGCCGTAGCCGCCGAACCATCCCAGCATCTTCTGGGCGCCGTGCACAAAGAAGATTATTCCGAGGACCAATCGAAGAATGGTTGTTGCGTTGTCGTTTTCTGTGGCAATCAGTTTGCGAATCATGAGAATCCCTCCGTTGCGAGTTCGCTGCCTCTTAATTGGGACAGATACAACATAGGATTATTATCATTATGAAAGGATTCTTTTTATCGAGACATTTATCACGGAAGGCCAACAATAACGTACCTCGCCCAACAATTTCGATTGGGCGCTAGAGACCCGGTCACTTCGAAATACGTAACTTGAGTTATGTGGACTCTGCAGGCTTGCAAGTTCCGATCTCGAACTGGGGAGCAAAC
>JAOAPG010000012.1 GCA_025462785.1 Acidobacteriaceae bacterium | reverse complement strand
TTACACTTGGGGCAAGAGTATTGACACGCTATCGGCAACCGCAGCTGACGACGCTTTTCCCAATGGTTTGTTCAATCAGCTTTTCTTTGATCAGAGGACTACGCGCGGGCTCTCCGACTTCAACGTCGCACAAAATTTCGTGTTGAGTTTTACCTGGGAACTTCCTAACCCTGCCCGGAGTTCCCGATCCTTGGCTTGGGCTTCCAGCGGTTGGCAATTGGGTGGCGTCTACAAAGCAAGTTCCGGCCAGCCTTTCACGCCAATCCTGGGCGGTGATCCAGCCGGCATGAAAGTGGATGAGACCAGTGAACGCCCGAATCGCTTGGCAGGGCCGAGCTGCGGCACGCTTACCAACCCGGGGAACCCCAAACACTACATCAAGACGGAGTGTTTGGCTTTCCCCGGTGCGAACAAATGGGGAAATTTGGCACGCAACAGCCTAATTGGTCCCGGCGTGTCCAAGTTGGACGTCTCTGTGTTCAAGAACAATCGCATTCGGCGCATCTCGGACAGCTTCAACGCACAGTTCCGTGCGGAATTCTTCAACGTCCTCAACCATGCTAACTTCGCCTCGCCTACTGACAATTCGACGGTCTTTGATCAGAGTGGGAACCCCATCTCAAGTGCCGGACTCATCACCTCCACCCAAACAACTTCTCGTCAAATTCAGTTTGCCCTGAAGGTTATTTGGTAACGCCTAGTACGGTGACCGCGTGATTGCGGAGAGCAGGACTGACCGCTTTTATTGGTATAGGCTTAGACGGTGCAAGACATTCTGCGTTACGAGGACTTCGGCACCCACATGGAAGTCTAACCGCACTGCCACAATGAAATCGATGCGGGATGCAAAAGGGAAATTCCTCGAACAACTGATGGGGACAAAATCCACCTGCTCACGGAGCGAGTTCAGTGAGAATCATGGGTAGAGAATCCCAAAGGATTTACCTGTTTCTTTTGACTAATGCTGTCCACCCTACCGCTGAAATCTTGTCGTTCACATCCGACGGAGATTTTGATTTCCTATACTTCAAGTCCGAAATCGAAATCCGTAACAGCATAAAAAAGCCACCAGCAAAAGCTGGTGGCCAATTGCGTGCACAAGAGTTCGCCTAAAAGGTTAGCCTTAAACCGAACTCGATCTGCCGCTGAGAACCGAGCGAGTAAACCCCTGTCCCGTTGCCGACTCGGAATTGCTCTTGGCCTAATCGAGTTGTTCCGTTGATCGACCCGCTTCCCGGCCCGTTGAGCAAGCCGTTCATAGTATTTGGTGGCAGGTTGAAGTTGGAGAAATTGAAAATATTATAAAAACCCACGCTCGGTTCAAAACTGAACCTTTCCCGAAGCGTGTAGTGCCATGCGACTTTCAAGTCCGATGCACGCAGCCAGCCGAAATCTTGCTGGCCAGGGGATGCATTGGGAATAGTCTCGGCGACGCCGCCCATTGTCTGAAGTTGTGTGAGCGTCAGTACCCCACTATTGATGAGCTGTTGGCCCGCCAGAGTGGGCTGCCCAGCGACCGTGCTGTTGTACTTGTTAATCAGATTGTTGATGTTGCCCGCATTAACACCACGGCCAAAATCGCCGAACTTTGTGCCCGGAAGGGGATCGCCAACAGTTCCGTCACCCGTATAGTCGCTCAGAAAGATATCGCCGGGAGCCCCAGTCGTTGGCGCGATTAGGCCGATCGCCAATGGGCTGTAAAAGTGAGAGATGAGACCGAAGCGGAATCCGCCGGGTACATCGACGTAGCCACCAAATGAGACTTGGTGGGTACGATCCAATAGCGATGGCCCGAAGTAGCGGCCTGAATTGTTGTTGTCAACCGCTTGCAACACAAAATCCTGGTCGTTGTCTGCCGGAGTGCCAGTAACCTGGAGGCCACCAGTGTTATCGAAACGGGAAAGGCTATACGAAACCTGAAAGTTAAGCGCCTTCACGCCTCGGAACGGATTATTGTAATTTTGCGCCAACTTCATCTGTAGTGCATTGTAGACAGATCGGCCTTCCGGCTTTAGGAAGAACATCTGGGACTGCATCTGGTTAATGCCGCCAAAAGCACACGGACGTCCAAGGCCACCGTTCAAAACCGGTTGATTGCAACCCACGCCGGCGACATCAGCGGCAGCACTAAGGCCGTTACTAGCAAAATCAGAAATCGTGGCTGATCCGGCAGGTGCGCCAGACGTAGCCGGATACAATCCGGGACATCCCGCCGGGCCTATGGCAGCGTCAACCGAGGCTGCTCCGCACGCCGCCAGGGTAGCTGCGACAGCCGCATTAGCCCCGACCAAATTAAAATTAGCCACATTTCCCTGTTTATTGACATCGAAACCGATAAGAGTTCTAGTTTCGACATTGCGCAGGTAATCGGCGCTAAACACCATGCCAGGGCGAATTTCCCTCTGAATCCCAAAATTGAGCTGCAGAGACCGCGGAGTCTTATAGTTGGGATCAAAAAGGGCTACGGCTGCATTGGTTCCGATGCCTTCACTCAAAAAAGTTCCAATATAGCTTGGATTTGGCGCTTGTAGGTTAAACGGATTTCCAGCTTTGACCGCGTTCTGGAACTGGATTAGCTGGGGTATTACATCCCCGATGCGGGCACCACAAACGCCGGGCGGCAGCTGAAGGGTTCCGGTATTTACTGGCACCGCCCGTGCCGTTCCGCCTAGACAGGCGCTTGTTACCTGATTGAAAGCACCAGTTGCCAGACGCAGAGGGCGATCAAATAGAACATTGTTGTAAATCACGTTCTCGTAGTACAAGCCGATACCACCACGTATAACTGTCCTCCCATTTTTACTTGGATCCCAGGCAAAACCGAGCTGGGGTGCGAAATTTAGATTCGCCTGCTTGACTGGATTCCCATAGCCGGGGAATTGTGCGTTAATTGCCGGAATCGCAGGCAGGTCGCTATCCGTGCGACCCGTATCGCGGTCGTACCGCAGGCCAAAGCTTAGAGTGAAATTCGGCTTGATCTTCCAGGCGTCCCCAGCGTAGACACCAAGCCGATTATCCGGCCCCAACCCTCCAGCAGGAAAACCTAGAGCCGGATCGAGGGTACTAAAGCCCTGCCCATTGCCTACGCGAAACCTTTGAACTGGGTAGTTCAGAGGATTGGCAGGGTCACCAGAGACAGGTAGCGTGCCGGCGGTCCAAGAAACTCGAGGGGCTGTACCGTAAAAGTTCGCAAATCCACCACCCTGAATGTGATTGTAAGAGACTCCATACCGGATGACGTGAGAGTGGATAGCCTTGCTGCCATCGTACTTTGCTTGGTAGTTCTGTTGGGGAGTGCTTTGAGGCGCCAAATAATTTGGCCCTGCGTAAAAAGGAGGAGAGCTCAACATCAATCCAAAGCAGCAGTCAGGAATGGCGGTATTGCCCGACGTGACATCCAGGATCTGGTTCTGGAATTTCAAGTAGGAAAAGCGAATGGTGTGGGTGAAAGAACCGGTATTGAAATCGATGCCGGCGACATGCTGCCTTGTGTAGTCTTTGTTGTCGTATATGGAATAACCAAACCCAAAAGTCGCAAACAGCGAATTTGAGAAATACGAATAGCGGTAGAACAACTTTGCCCCGCTACTCAGGTTATAGTCGGCCTTCGCGAGCAAATCACTTTCCCGGAATGGTTGACCAAAGCCACCGCTCAATGCCGCAAAGGGACTTCCGTTTAGTTGCACTGGTGCAAAGGAGTCCTGCTTGGTTCGTTCGCCATCCAGAAAATAGAACATCTTGTTTTTGATAATCGCTCCTCCTACACTGCCGCCGAACTGATCGCGCTGAAGATAATAGTCATGGCCGCCGGGTGAATTCGCCGCGAAACTATGGTCGCGGATCAAACCAAAGGCTTCGCCATGAATTGAGTTAGTACCTGACTTGGTGGTCACATTGACGGCGCCTGAAGAAGTCAGATCATTGGATAGATCCAGCGAAGACTGCCCGAGCTGAAATTCATCGATAGCGCTGGCCGGTATGTCGGCGGTTGTGGTGCCCACGGTCTCGTCGCTAATGTCTACGCCGTCGACGTTGATACGCGCAGTACGTCCGAAGCGTCCACCGAAAGAGATTGACGAATAGCCAGCTTTCGTTGGATCAAAATTCTGTCCGTCCTGAATCTGAACGCCTGGCTCGAGCTGAGCTAGATCGAGAAAGTTGCGGCCATTCACGGGGAGATTTTCGATTTGGGAGGCCGTCAACACTCCCTGTACTTCTGCCTGTTCTGTATTAACTTGAAGGGTCGAACCCTGCACCTCAATCACTTGCGACTCTTGCCCGACTTGCAACGAAACATTCGCCGTTGCAGTATTGCCGACCTGAACCGTTAGCGATTCCTCAACGGTCCTAAAGCCCTTCAGTGAAACTTCAACTTTATATGCTCCCGGATCTAAAGGACCTGAATTGTAGGAACCTGAAGTGTTCGTCGTGAGATTCAGGAGTTGACCTGTATCGATCCCTGTGATCACGACTTTGGCGCCACTAACGACCGCTCCAGACGCATCGGTGACGGTGCCCACAATACTGCCCGTGCCCACGGTTGTCTGTGCCAAAACTGTAGCTGAGATAAGCAAACCCAACCCAAGTATGAGAACTATGCTGCCTAATCGATTCCGACTCAAGCGAGGCGAGAGAGAATTCAGAGACATCTCACTACCTTCCTTCTGGGGCGCGAAAACGCCATCCAAAAAGTCTCGGCTTGCAATCCATTCACCAACCGGGCATCCGGAGTTGGTCTAGTGTTATCAGCCACATACATCATCGTGTGAAGTCGTCGAGCGGGGAATGATCTCCAGTTCCTGGGATTGCAAGTTGGTACTTTTCCCGGATTTCGTAGAGACCGTTGCAATGAGAATTTACAATTGCAACAGAATTCCGCAACAGGTGAGAAGAAGCAATGAGCGCGTGGCCAGATCGTCGCATACAGCATCTTTTCGGAATTGAGCTACCGATCATTCAAGCACCCATGGCAGGGGCAAACTCATCCGATATGGTCGTTGCGGTCTCTGAAGCAGGTGGGCTTGGCTCGCTTCCTTGCGCTCCTGAGGAAGGAGGGATCCGTAGCGAGCTCGCGATCATTCAAGAACGGACTTCGCGTCCGATCAATCTCAATTTCTTTTGCCATCGACCGCCCCGCATTGACGCTGTTCGCGAGGCCGCTTGGAGACAGCGCCTTGAGATTTATTTCCGAGAGCTGGGGCTGGATCCGAGCGCGTCTATTCCGAGTCTTAGCCGCACCCCATTCGACAGTGTGGGGTGCGATCTCGTTGTCGAGTTCAAACCAGAGGTCGTCAGCTTCCACTTCGGACTTCCCGACAAAAAACTTCTGGCCCGAGTCAGAGCGAAGGGGGCCCAGGATTATATAGTCGGCAACCTCCGTAGACGAGGCGCGATGGTTAGAGAGCGAAGGTTGCGACGCAATTTATTACCCAAGGCTACGAAGCCGGTGGGCATCAAGGCATGTTCCCCACCGAAGACATCTCCAACTCAGGTGGGCACGATGGCGCTCGTGCCGCAGGTGATGGAAATCGGCATTGAACCTACGGTGCGTCAGGGTTCAGATCTTGGTTACATCCCGGTGGTTGTTAAAGACGCCTGCGGTTTTGGTCATCGCGATGCCGCAGAGCGTTCGATTGCGAGCCTTGAATTTTCGGGGGATGCTTTACTTACAACCGTCGATGCAATCTGTGCCCAGCTTCGCCTGAAAGGCTGCTATGTACAAAAGGCAGTGGACGATTTGGGAGTTCGCATAACTGCGAGCGCATTCTGGGGCTCGGGCCTCATCGATATTGCAACAGGTAGCGGGCGCAGTGAGCCCTCGGGTAACGGGCCCGGCTTGAAAATTGGCCGTTGCCACAACGGTCCATTAGAAGAGTCAAAGGTGTCCCTTCGCCAGCTAAGACCCGCAACTTCCGTGACGAGCCTTTCTCCCAGTTTTGGCTTAAAGTTCGCTCCAGTTACTTCGTACTCCGCCCACGCGGAAACCCCACAACTGGAGGAATTCCATGAAGAAGCTGTTAATGACAAGCGCGGCGTTCGCGCGAGCACTGGCAGGAACGATGGTGTTGGCAATTCTGATGACGGGTCTGACGTTTGCTCAGACTGCGAGCTCCAAGGCGACGGCAGCGATCAGCACGGCGGTAGGCTGCACCAGCAGCGGCTATACGAATATCGGGGATACGCTTCCGGTGACCTGCCACGACATATTTAGTGGCGCCTCTGTGCCTGTGACGCCGGACAACTTTGTACAGATCATGACCACCACAATGAAGGTATCGAATAGTCAGTCTCTGTTCGTTTCACCGTCACTTGTCACCGGGCTCTACACCAACACTAAAACCAAAACCTCCTCTGGGGGTTCGTCCACGGCGACCGCTGAGGGTGCCGTATTCCTGCGGGTCGTGCTGAGAGATCCCAATACTGGTGCGGTGGTTCAGATCGCGGATCCGATAGCCGACTGCACCGATCAAATCCTGGGATGTGTCAAGGATACGAACGGTGATTATGGTGTGGTGCTCGATTCCCGTGTCCAGACCTTGAGCCAGACGCTGAGCAACTGTGTGGTCACCATTTCGGGGGTCACGGGCGGAAGTTGCAATTTCGACTCGACGTTGCAACTTGTTCTCCAAACTACCAGTGCCCATAGCTTCAACTTCATCTTTCCCAACGTTGGGGTGGGGACGTACACGATCTCGGTCGAGAGTGCGGTCAACACCAGCGCAACCGTTAGCGGTAGTGGGACAGCGATCGCTGGAGCTGCTTATGGCTTAGGCTCGTTAACTGCCGAGAGCGTAAGGATGGTTCACAACTTCTCGTTCTAGCCGTCCAACAAGCAGCGGCTGAAGGACTTCCTTGGTTGAAGGGAAAGTCATGACGCCAAGCTGCCGTCGAGACAGCAGATGGGCTGCCTCGGCGGCATCTTTTTTAGCGCGACGCTCTCCCATCATCAGAGCTATATGTTGCCGCAGTGGTTGAACGCTCCGCGTTCACTATAGATCAGAACCAGATCACAACTCCGAGCTCGCGAAAGCGAAACGACCATCGAGAGATTTCTTCTTCCATGCGATCAGCGTGAAAGCTGCGTCACGGGTGGTCGGGGGTTAGGACCCTGAGCCAAAGTGGTTAACGCGTTCGCAATTCGAGAGAGGTCAACGCTCGGCGAGTTGCTAAGAATCTCGGCGACGGTCGGAAGGCCCGGAGACTAGATGCATTGAAGTTGTTCGATCGAACTCCCCGGGCGTTCGTGATGCTGTAGTGAAGGAATTTGGCGATCGGGGAAAAAGCCGCGTTTGTGGATCCGAGAAGAATTTCTCGCTGGAAGATTGAAATAGCGCAGTGAGGACTTCGTGATTGTCGGAGTGATCACTGCGACAAATCAGTGAGTCTAACGTACACTTGTCCAACTTGCTCCGTCACCCATTGATTTCAACGATACGATAATACGTATAGACAAACGATTTGCGAGCCGCCGAACCACATTAAGTTGCGGTTTGAGTAGGGGCGTTGTGCTCGAGCGCGATCGGGAACCCAGTCGCCCCGGTTCTATGCCCCGGGCGTAAAAGGCCATTTCGAGCAGTGCGAAGAGTGGTGTCGTTGAGCTCTGAGGTTTGTCTGGCATGGGCGCTGGGTCCTGTCATGGCGATCGCCAACCCTGTGCTAGCTTAGGAGTATGCCGGTGGGTGAGATGGAATCAAGAAGCGCAGCCGATGGTAGGTATCGGACCCTGCTTGAGGTGTCCGGTGCCATCGCAACGCAGCCCAACGGTGCCATTAGCCAGAAGATCGGTCGGCTGGAACTCGCCCATCAGGGCACCCTATTTCTGGACGAGGTCGGCGATATCAAAGGCAAGAGAGTTCACTCACGGCGGGGTGACTGAGCTCACTAATCACTCATTGTCCATTTGGGCGCGAGCGTGTCTTTGATGTGCACGTTATCAATAGTATGCACCGTCGTTCCAAAGTTGCCTTCGATGAAGTCATTTTCCTAACAAAGCGCCCCCGTGCGAAGGGGCGCTCTATTTGGAAAGCTCAAGGAGATTACGTCCAACACTGTATACCCGTGTCACGATACGTGACCATCAGGTAAGTACTGTAGGGTGATTACACACAATCGTCATGAACGTGCCAACTTTTTGGGGGGAAAGGCGTAAAGGATGTTCAGGAGCGCGCGCACGACCGGCGAGGGCGTGAGCAGACACGAGCTTGCCCAAAAACTCATCCAGGGTGCGTTGATTTCGCAGCTGGACGGGATTTTGGCGAGGGACAAGATCAGAACCCGTTCAACCCAAAAGGCGTTATCGCCAAGAATCTCCCGAACAGTTTTTCCCAAATGGGATTCGGCAGAAACACCATGCATCGCAGCCAAACAGGTATTTAGAGCACGGTAGCGCAGCTGGTCGTCTACGACGGCGAGACCAATGTTAAAACTGTCGAACAAATCAGCCAAGAGCCCGTCAACCATTTTAGAGGTCAATGAAAACTGTTGTCGCCTGTAGGGATAACTTCCATTACAACTCTGGTAGACTGCCACACCCTGTGCTCTTCATGCACAAACTATTTCTTTTTTTACGAAATAAGAACGAGCATGGGTGATCGCCGATCCAGCGCCGCTGACTAAAAACCAAAATCGCAGCCGCCGCCCGCAACTAGTTAACCTAATTTTTGGACTCGCTTTGTATACTCTTACAACCGCTTATGAATCGGGAGATTCTGCAAGCACGAATAAACGTCCAGACGGAAATCGTGATTGCGCTCCTGAAATCCCAAAAATTGCTTTCCGAGGCGGAAGCAATTCAAAAGGTGCAACTGGAAATCGATGAACGTCGAAAACTCATCGTAGATTTGCGAAAGGAATTGGAAGCTACCGGGCCCTAGACATTGGAAGATCGTCATTATTCAACTCTGCTCATCATCGCAATAGCAATC
>JAOAPG010000402.1 GCA_025462785.1 Acidobacteriaceae bacterium | reverse complement strand
ATTACATGCTTCAGCCGCGCTAGGTTCGGAAGGTCGGCCTGGCTTGAGAGAGAGATCTTAAGGCCCTTGACCCTGGCATCGTGACAGACGACTGCTGAACCGTCCGCCGCAAGCCGAACGTCAAATTCGAAACCATCACAACCATGTTCGAGAGCTTTGTCGAATGACTCGATGCTGTTCTCCGCAATCTGCAGAGTTGCGCGCGCACCGCGATGACCGAGCAAAAGGGGCCTCACCGCCATGGTGAAGTTTACCTTGTCAACAAAACATTAGTTGACTTTTTATTTCGGCAGCCCATTGATTAGGCGGGGACCTTCAATCCAGATCGAAGTCGCGCAGCGGCTTGCCGGTATCTGGAGACTCCTTGGCCCGCTTAACCGCTTCTTGGAACTTTCGTTCCAGCAGGTCAGACGCATTTTTCTGATTTTCAACGGATTGACGAAAGATGGAATCCCGGCGATTGTCCTGTTCTTTCATGGCACGAGCGGCTTCTTCGATGTCATTGAAAGTCTTGGGCTTTACAGCTGCAGTGTGGGCTATGACAGCTTTAGCTTCGGGGTCTACCTTCAACACCGCGTTGCAACACGGACAAGTAATCTCGAAAAGTGGTGTGTGCGCCATTCCTGCAAATATATCCCAAAATCGCTCTCTACTGGGAATGGAGCTTAATTGGGAAGATCTTGAACAGGGTCAGCATTTCCCATCCTAGTAGAACAACCGACACTCCCACCACCATGACCGCGAGGACTTCGCCAAAACTGAAGCGTCTACGTCCCGTGTCGTATCGCCGCGCCACTAGACCCAAAATATTCAGCGTGGCAAACCCAAATACAAGGGCCCAGACGATGTTAAAGACGTCCGCCGCTTTACCCGAAAATTGATAGGCTCCGAGCAGCACGAGACGGATTGGTGCAATAGCCCCCATTGGGAAGCAAAAGCATATCACCGCTTCAAGGGAAATAAACGGAGAGATGGATTAGAGCGAGATTACCTGGTGGTCCAGGCAGTCGGCATTGACCATTTGGTAGAGGTTTCGGAGAAGTTCGCCCCCATGGCGTGCCACAAAATATACGCCCGCGATCTCCCGCTCCTGTAAGCCTTTGTCCGGATACAGCAAGTTACTGAGCAACTCGGCATGACGACCCAAAACCTCACTGTGCCGCAACTCGGCCCGTGCGGCCCGGGATCGCAGTTGATCGAGCTGATACTGCATCTTCGATTCGGCGTTGCTGGCCGCCTCCACCAATGTTTTATCAAGCTGTTCCAAAGACGCGCGAATAGATGAAAGAGACTTCTTCAGCGATAAGCCCGCCTTCTCGAACGAGTCTTGCACCTCCGCCGATAGAGTCCGTGACGCCAGCTTGGCTCGCAACGCTTCTGGACCTTGAAAAACATCGGTCAAATCCAAATCGTATTTCTCCAGCAGCGACTGAGGTTTGTTTTCTACCAAGGTGGCTGAGAAACGCATCACGATGGGAGTAACGCGATTTAGAAGAGCTTCGTATACGACACCAGCTTGCGCGAAATAGGCTATTTCCGCAGCTCCACCAGCATAGGTGATCGTTGGAAGGAGGTAGTCCTGAACCACTGGCCGCAGCAAGACATTGGCACTGAATTCAGACGGCGAGGAATCGACTCGTCGCAGAAGCTCGGCTCGCGAAACCTTTTCCTCTCCGATTACAAATTCCTCGTCTGCGGCGCCTACATTCGGTCTGCGGTGCACTGGGACGCGCGATCCATTTTGAATCGCAAACAACAACGTGGAAGAAGAGGTTACTTTAACTTGCTGGTGATAACCTGCCGCCTCGATCTCTTTACCACGGGCAAGCAGCGCTTCCCCGAGTTCAGCCGCATTCTCAACTGCTACGCGGAAAAGTGGCTGCGATAGTTGATGGATCTCGGGATCTGACGCATCCAGCAGAATGACTCCCCATTCCGCAAACAAGGCAGCGAACAGGCGTGCGTAGGCCGTGCCAAACGTTTCACCTGGGCGATAAGCATTTGCTACCAGAGGCGAAATTGCCGTCTCTCCCAGCAGCTTACCTGCCTCCTCAACCACAGATTCGATCTCCGGCCCCAACCCTATGGTTCCGACAGGAGCCTCGGGCGCGCCCTGCGTGGGCACGGCCAATCGATGAAGAGAACCGTCTGCGGCGGGAATCGTGACATGATTGATTTCAGCCAAGTCATGGTCGTCGGTGGCAAGCCAAAACACCGGGACACTATCGACTCCTGCTTCAGTCGCTTGAGCGGCAAGTTTGGCAGCAGTGAGCGCCTTAAAAAGTGAGAAAGAGCTTCCTCCGAACAATCCTACCTGCTGTCCCGAAACCACCGCTGCAGCCCCGTGTCGCAGGCGCTCAATGTTTTGCAGCGTCTTCGGCGATGCATTCCAGGCCCTGTTCTGACGTTCAAGCACCGAAGCAACTCTTGCCCTCCGCTCGGGGTCATACTTCAAAGACTCAGCTTCTTCTCTAAACCACTCATTAAAGCGGGGAGAGCGCGGGTAAAACGGCTGGACTTTAGGGGTATAGGAGAGGAAATCGGTGAAAAGACGTTCTGTATGAGGAATTTGGGCGAAGGGTAGACAATGCGACTTCACCGGCAACTCTCCTGACTATGTGGTTGGACGAAATAACTCATGCGAAGTAATCCGTCATTGTACAGCTTGTCACTCTTCCGCCTGTTGGAGAGTCGTCTAATGAGATGTCGGAAACTGCTTCTGGATGCAAGATGTCTATTGTTGAGTATTGCTCTAAGCCGCGAGGCCGATTACATTGCTGTTCGGATACACTGATTCCGCATGGGCGTTCAGACCCTCAACGATGTGTTTTTCTCGATAGTCGATCGAGAGAATCCCTGCGTAATGAGGCGGTGCACGGGCGAAACATGGAAGACGATTTCTTCCGCGCAAATCTACCAACAAGCTCTGAGCATTAGTCGGGCCTTGGCTTCATGGGGCATCTCTCCCGGAGATCGTGTCGCTATCCTTAGCGAGAACCGGCCCGAGTGGACGATCACCGACTTTGCCTGCTTGCTGATGGGCGCTGTTGTGGTCCCAATTTACGCTACGCTTACGCCGGAACAGACCGCGTACATTCTTCAAGACTCAGGCGCACGCGCCATCTTTGTTTCCAGCCAAAAGCAATTGGACAAAGTTCTTGTGGTCAAAACGCAAACGGCCGTAGAGAAGATCGTGGCGATGGATGTGTCTGAAGCTTCGCACTTTCTGCGATGGGAAGAGCTTGCGCGTGCCGGCCCTAACCAGCGCGATCTTCAATTCCGCGATTCCCAATTCGACGAACAGGCCCGGAAGATAGGGCCGGAGGATCCCGCAACAATTATCTATACTTCCGGCACTACTGGCACTCCCAAAGGCGCCATGCTCACTCACGGAAACATGGCCTCCAATATTGCCTGCTCGCTCGAAGGCTTTGACATTCGTCCGGGGCAGACCAGTATTTCGTTTTTGCCGCTCTCCCATGTCACTGCGCGGCACGTGGACTTTACGCTATTGCGGCACGGAGTCACCCTCGCCTACGTTCCTTTTCTCGATCAGCTTCCGAAGGCCCTCGCCGAAATTCATCCCGCGATCTTCGTCGGAGTGCCTCGCGTGTACGAAAAGATTCACACCCAGGTTGTTCTAAAGGCTCACGGCTTTCCCAAGAAAAGGATTTACGAATGGGGGCTCTCGATAGGGCGGGCTCACAGGTCGGAAATCCTCGCTGGACGAACTCCGCGCTCGCTTGCCTGGAACCTGGCGAACCGGCTTCTCTACTCCAAAGTGCGCGCAGGAATGGGTGGACGAGTCGAAGTATTCATCTCTGGTGGAGCGCCGCTCGGCCGCGATCTGGCGGAGTGGTACGCGACTATCGGCGTTCGTATTCATGAGGGCTACGGGTTAACCGAGACTTCGCCGGTGATCGCGGTCAACAATCCCAAGGCTCACAAGTTGGGTACCGTTGGAAGGCCCCTCTCGAACATCGAAGTTCGCGTCGCGGATGACGGAGAACTGTTGGTGCGCGGGCCGTCGGTATTCAAGGGGTATTGGAAGAAACCGGAAGAAACAAAAAATGCATTCGAGGGAGACTGGTTCAAAACCGGAGATATCGGAAATCTCGATCCCGACGGGTTCCTGTCGATCACCGATCGGAAGAAAGACCTGATCAAGACTTCAGGTGGCAAATTCATTGCTCCGCAGCCTATCGAGAACTCGCTGAAGCATAATCCCCTGGTCGCGTAAGCGGTTGTCTTCGGTGACATGCGCTAGTTCCCTGCCGTGCTGATCGCCCCGAATTTCG
>JAOAPG010000375.1 GCA_025462785.1 Acidobacteriaceae bacterium | reverse complement strand
TAGCCGGAGTTTACTCCACGAAGCCCGGAATGCTTGCGGCACCATACAAAATGGGCGAAGCCCCGAACTCTAATGTGCCTCTGGCAGTTGTGGGAGTGGTCCCTTGCAAAGTGACCTCAGAAAACGGCGGCATCGAAGTTGGTGATCTCCTGGTCACTTCTAGGAAGGAAGGCTATGCCATGCGGGGCACCAATCGGAGCAAGATGGTTGGCGCGGTAATAGGAAAGGCTCTGGAGCCTCTCTCCCAGGGGTCTGGCGTAATACAGGTGCTGGTCACGCTCCAATGAACGCACGCGCGTGATCCGTCAAAAAGGCGAGCGCAGCATCAACCGGCGTTTGGATCGAGCCCGCGCCCAAACACCTGTGATCGTTGTCTCGCCTCTCTGGTTGGTTTTAAAACGCATCAACTCTCAAAGCCCAGCACAGGTCCAGAAAACAGTCGCGTTCGAAAATCGTCAGCTAGGGCCCACCAAACCTGAAATAGCTGACAATCCTAAAGCCGCCTGTAATATCTCCAACATTCAACCGTTGTGCGAGTCATGTGCGGCAGTAGAGCCAATCATCGACTGTCGCGTCGAGGCCTGGCGAGTGTACTTCCTGGTGGATACGCTTTGGGATATTTGGGAGTGGAGCGACGATTGTTAATACAAACTAGTGTGTTTGGAGATCGAACAAATGAAAATCACACGAATTCTGACGAAACCTTAAAGTGGAGCAAAGATAGAACATCGTCCCTTCGCGGCATTCTCAAACTAAGCCCACGATCGATAATTGAAGATCTAACGATTTGTCACAGCTAACAACCCCATTCCTGCCACTCGCCTCCAAGACCATGCAGCACTGACTGACAAATGGCCACAACGAAAATTGCCCCTCCGCTCAAAGTACCGCTGAGGCCCATTGCAATTACTGCATTTGCGGTCGGAGTCCTCTTTCTTGCTGGGGTGGGCGTTTTGTGCGCGCGATGGCCTTTTAGCCAGCAAGCGGTAATAAAAGACTTGCAGGACGCGAGCATGAGCAAAGTGCAAGTGGGCAGGTATCACGGCAGATATTTCCCACGTCCTGGCTGCGTGCTCGAACACGTCACATTCCAGCACAATCCGAAGCCGGGCGCTGCGCCTCTCATCACGGCCCAAAGAATCACGGTACAGGGCAGCTTTTTCGGCCTTTTCGCAAGGCACGTTAAGGGCATTCAGGTAGAAGGCATGCGAATATTAGTGCCTGCTCGTGGGACTGGCGAATATTTTAAGACGCCCCAGAGATCGACAATCGTCATCGACCAGCTAACCGCAGACGGCGCGGTTTTGGAAATTGCTTCCAAAAACCCGGACAAGCAGCCACTCAAGTTTAACTTTCATGAATTCACACTCAATGATGTGGGCAGCATTGGTCCGGCATCATTTAAGGCAAAATTTTCAAATCCCGAGCCACGCGGAGAAATAAGAACCAACGGAAAATTCGGTCCGTGGAACGCCGACGATGTGGGCAGAACTCCTGTTTCGGGCGAATATCTTTTCGAACAAGCTAATCTGGGTGAATTCAAAGCAATTGCAGGCACGCTGTCTTCTTCAGGAAAGTTCATAGGCACTCTTGATCGTATCGCTGTTGAGGGAAGCACTGAAACGCCAAACTTCGCTGTGACTTCAAGTTCCCATCGGTTAGCATTGCGAACCCACTTTCAATCCGAGGTAAACGCAAAGAATGGAGACACATTCTTGCGTACCGTCGCAGCGCATTTTTGGCGAACAACCGTCTGGTCGGAAGGCAGCATAGCGCGAAATGGAAAACAAGAAGGCAAGATGGCGTCCCTCGATATAGCGACTCGGAACGGGCGCATTGAAGATATCTTGGGGCTTTTTACCAGCTCTCCAAAAGCGCCCATGTCAGGCGCCGTCAACTTCAAGGCCAAGGTCCTGATCCCGCCGGGGCAGCGTTCATTTCTGGAAAAGGTAGAGCTGCAGGGAGATTTTGGAGTGGACGACGGTAAATTTACTAAGCTAGAGACGCAGGAGGGAGTGAATCAACTCAGCGAGGGTGCTCGTGGAGAAAAAGATCACGACAAGAATGAACCGGCCCAACTCAATGCTGAGACTGTGCTTTCCAATTTGAAGGGCCACGTCATACTTAAAGACGGAACCGCAAATTTTCCCAATCTCTCGTTTAGCATTCCGGGGGCATCAGCTCAACTACATGGAACATACAATCTAATCTCCGAAAAGATCGATCTGCACGGCACATTAAACACAGATGCCGAACTGTCGAAGACAACCCACGGGGTGAAAGCGCTGATGTTGAAAGTCCTCGATCCTTTCTTCAAGAAACACCGAGCTGGTTATGCAGCGCCCGTCAAAATTACTGGCACTTATGAACATCCTTCCTTCGGGCTCGACTTGGCTGATAGTGAAAGTAAACACCACGGATCGTGAAGCCCTAAGGTTCTCCTAAGAATCATGGCCCCGATCTACGTTCATGACCGTATTCAGTGAACTCCCTTGCACATTCCGTTTGAACTGAGATGCTGAATTGAGGCACTTCCCATCTGAATATCACGTAATACTTTCCAATTGCGGAGCAAAATCTCCGTACCAGAAGCTCGCACTTGAACCTAAGGAGTCTACTGGATTCCGTCTGTTTACATTCGTCCCTACACTCCATGAGTTAGTTGTATGTCGAGATAAGGATGAAGATGAAAACGGAGGCTCCGACATTATGAAATCCAAAGCAACAGTATTTTCACTAGTACTCCTGGCGGGCACTTGGGCGGTTGCCCAAGATACGACTGCGCCGAGCACAACTACGCCTCAAAGCAGCACCTCCCAGGGCAGCACGTCTCAAGCGACCACACCTCAAAACGACAGTGCGGGACAAACGAGCAACACGCAAAGTACCACTACTACAACCACTACGCAGAGTGGGACGAGCATGAATCAGAGCGGGAACGGTCCATCTACTCTTACCGGCTGTCTTGCGGGTTCGCCGTCAGCTGGTAACTTCACGCTCACCGGTCAGTCTGGGACAGTTTACATCTTGAAGGGCGGTAACGACGCCCTGCGAATGTTGGTTGGGAACAAGGTGCAGGTAACTGGTCAGGCTGCGGGCAGCAGCACAGCGGCGTCGAATCCCTCGGATCAAACTACGGCGAGCACAATGGGTGGAGGCAGTTCCGCCACCGCCGCGAACGGAGCCGCAAGCAGCTCGGCTATGAGTAACAGCGGAAGCGGAAACACCTTCCAGGTAGCCAGTGCGACCAAAGTTGCGGATAGCTGCATGGGCGCCCGGAATCCCTCGAGTCCGAGCGGCGCAGGTCCCACCTCCTCATTGCACAATCGCAACATTGAAGTTGCGGCCCTTATGCCACTTGAAATTCAAGCTGGCGGCGGAGGCGGAGCTGGTGGAGCAGGCGGTGGAGCTGGTGCTGGATCAGCCGGAGCGGGTACAGCAGGTTCGGCTGGCGCATCGAGTGGACAGACTGGAACCGCCGCGCCAGGATCGGCAGCACCCGGCGCTAGCCAAGGAACGCAAACCCCGGGTGCGGGGCAGACACCGGGAAGCACAACAGCGCCTGGATCTACGCCTGGGACTAACCCCAGCGCAAATCCTGACATGACCCCGAATCCTGGTGGATCAACAGCATCACCGACTCCAGGAACAGCATCTCCAACCCCGGGAACGTCTGGTACGCCGGGAACAACCACGCCTGGCTCGACCACGAATCCGGGTACAACAAATCCCGGAACCACAACTCCCGGAACCACAACTCCCGACACCACGCCTCAAACTACCAATCCTGGAACCGGCACATCGTCGCCATCTGGGACGGGAACTACGCCGCCACAATCATAAGCTAGAGAGTTAGGAATTTCTCCTTCTCCTTGACGCAAAGCCCACATACCAGTGGGCTTTGCTATGTCCCGGCGATTTCATCGGCGGCGTGGGAAGATTTCATCGCAACTCGCAACTTTGCTGGATCGAGCTCGCCTTCCCATCGACTCACGACAATTGTTGCCACGCCATTACCAACGACGTTTGTCAATGCGCGGCATTCGCTCATAAATTTATCGATTCCGAGCAGAAGTGCGAGTGCCTGGATTGGGATATTAGGGACTGCGGTTAGCGTCGCGGCCAAGGTCACAAAGCCAGTGCCGGTGACTCCCGAAGCGCCCTTGGACGCAACCATCGCAAACAGCAACATGCCAAGTTCTTGGCCGAGGGTCAAATGCGTATTGGTCGCTTGCGCTAGGAAAATCACAGCCAATGTCATGTAGATGTTGGTGCCATCGGTGTTGAAACTGTATCCAGTGGGAAAGACCAGCCCGACAACCGAGCGAGACGCACCCAAGCGCTCCAGCTTGGTCATCATGTCGGGCAGGACAGTCTCCGATGAACTCGTGCCTAATACGATGAGAAGCTCGTCTTTTATATAGGCGATAAAACGAAAGATCGAAAATCCCGCCAGGTACGCGATTATGCCGAGCACGAGCACTACGAAAAATGCGCTCGTCAGATAGAACGTACCGATAAGCTTCGCGAGATTAGCCAGCGAGGTCACACGATAGCGGCCGACAGTGAATGCCATCGCGCCGAAAGCACCGATCGGCGCTGCTCTCACGATGATCCGAATAATTCCGAAAAATACCTTTCCTGCAACGCCTATCATTCGCGCTACACGAATGCCCAATTCCCCCATGCGCGATATTGCAAATCCGGAAAGAACTGCTATGAGCAAAACCTGCAGAACGTCGCCGTGTACAAAGGCGTCCACGAACGTTTCAGGAATGATCGCTTGTAGCCTTGCCACAAATCCCACGTCTTGAACGTGGCTCACGTAGGTCGAGATTGCTTTGGGATCGAGTGTTGCGGGATTGATATTGAGTCCCTTGCCAGGTTGCAGCAGATGCGCGATCAACATACCAGCGATCAAAGCGAACGTCGAAACAATTTCGAAGTAAACCAGAGCCTTGATGCCAACCCGGCCGATCTTCTTCATGTCTCCAATGGATCCGATGCCCTGGACGACGGTGCAAAAGATCACGGGCGCGATCATCATTTTGATGAGTGCTACAAAGCTGTCGCCAAGGGGCTTCAGCGCAATGCCGGTGCTCGGGAAAAAATGTCCAACCAGTATGCCCAGAACAATTGCCAGAACTACCTGTGTATAGAGGACGGTGTACCAGGGCCGGCGTTGCCGCGGGACGTCCTTGCGTAAATCTTGCGTTGCTAATTTAGTAGACACGATTTAGTGGTGGCTCTTTCGCAATGAGTACACGCTCGATATTTTGCCAGGCAGAACGAAACAGGAACGCAGCCGATTGCCGAGTAACACCGGCGATGTGCGGAGTTAGAATAAGCCGCCGCGCAGCTTCGCCCTGCACCGCAAGCAAGGGATTATCTGGTGACGGGGGTTCGGTCGAATAGACGTCAACAGCCGCTCCTCCCAAATGTCCGGATTGGAGATCTTCCGCAAGAGCTGCTTCATCCACAATGCCACCCCGCGACGTTTGAATCAGAATCGCGCCGGCCTTCATCTGCGCAAGTTCACGAGAGCCAATGAGTCCCTGAGTCGCGGGCAGAAGCGGTAAATGTAAGGTCACTACGTCGGCGGACTTGAGGAGTTCATCCAGCAATAGCGACTTCGCGCTAAAAGCCACTATGTTCGGATCGCGCGGTGTCGGATCGTAGTAGCAAATGCGGCAGCCCATTTTATGAAATGCTTCGGCAACTGCCAAACCAATTGTGCCCAGGCCGATAACTCCGACAGAAGATTCTCGAGTCCAGCGAGATTGTCCCTGAGCATGCGATTGCGAAACTCGGCGTAGTTACCTTTGCGAATCTCGTCATCTGCCCAAGCGAACCGCCGCAACAACAAGGACGTTGTGGTCACAGCATATTCAGCCAACGCTGAACTGCTTCCGCCGGGAACATTGGAGACAGCAATACCACCGCGCTTCAATGTAGGCTCGTCGAGGCGGTCAAGTCCGGCTCCTGTCACCTGCACAAATTGAATCGTGCTTCCTTCGAAGAGCGACGGCGC